>JBGTLJ010000323.1:0-8617 GCA_041744175.1 Oceaniglobus sp.
CGATGCGCCGCCCGCCGGCGATGGGGGTACTGGCCTATGGCGTGCGACGCGCCATTCGCCGCCGCCGCCCGCCCCAAGGACGAGCAGGCCCCCGGCAATCGCCCAGTTTTTCACGAAGATCGACATCTGCCAGGGATCGTCGGGGATCAGGTGGAACCAGCTTGTGAACCCGCAATAGGCGGCAAGGGCAACCGACACCGGGCCCAGCCGCCATCCAAGGATCAACGCGATCCCCCCCAGCGCGTTGAATGCCAGCGCGGGCCAGAGCAGCGGTTCGGCAAGCCCCTTGGCCGCGAGCAGCGCCATCGCCGGACCCGGATCGACGGCCTTTTGCACGGCGCCACCGAGAAACAGAAGCGACAGCAGACACCGCCCCGCAAAGCCAGCCAGATTGTAGATCATAGCCCGATGTCCCCGCCTATACCGCTCTGCTATCTGGCTTCACTCCGGATGGAATTGCCAGCGTTGCCGTGCGCGCCGGGCCGTGCCCGTCAATCCACGAACGGACACGGGCATCGCCGCTTTACCCGGTTTCGGACCTTGCTGACGGTCCGGCAACGCGGCTGAGGTGCCCTACGATGGGGTGTCCACGGGGCGCTGTCGCAGGGGTTCCTGCCGGCATGGAAAGCATCCTTCTGCGGCACCCTCGGCATGATCTTTTGCGCAGGCGAACCCGCCGATCCCGGCGGCCGACTGACCGACCGGGCCTTGCTCGAATGCCCCGTTCCCGGTTGACCTTGGCCGCAAAAGCCACAAGGTAGCGGCAAATCTGGCGGGCGCTGGCGGCTGCCGGGGCGATCCGCCATCACGCATCACCTGAAGGAGAACACCCATGACCGTCAAAGTCGCCATCAACGGATTCGGCCGCATCGGGCGCAACGTGCTGCGCGGAATCATCGAACAGGGCCGCACCGATATCGAAGTCGTCGCGATCAACGATCTGGGGCCGGTGGAAACCAATGCCCACCTGCTGCGCTACGATTCGGTCCATGGCCGCTTTCCCGCCACGGTGACGACGACCGACGACACCATCGACGTCGGTCGCGGACCGATCAAGGTGACGGCGATCCGCGATCCGAAAGAACTGCCATGGGGCGATGTCGATGTTGCGCTGGAATGCACCGGCATCTTCACCAGCGCCGAAAAGGCCGCCTGGCACCTGGAAAACGGATCAAAGCGCGTGCTGGTCAGTGCGCCCTGCTCCGATGCGCACAAGACCATCGTCTACGGCGTCAACCACGACACGCTGACCGCAGACGACACCGTGATCTCAAATGCCTCCTGCACCACCAACTGCCTGTCGCCTGTGGCCAAGGTGCTGAACGACGCCATCGGCATCAACAGGGGCTTCATGACCACGATCCACAGCTATACCGGCGATCAGCCGACGCTGGACACGATGCACAAGGATCTCTACCGCGCCCGTGCCGCCGCCCTGTCGATGATCCCCACCAGCACGGGTGCCGCCAAGGCCGTGGGCCTCGTGCTGCCCGAACTCAACGGCAAGCTGGACGGCGTGGCGATCCGCGTGCCCACCCCCAACGTGTCGGTGGTCGACCTGACGTTCGAAGCCTCCCGCGCCACCAGCGTGGACGAAATCAACGACGCCATCCGCGCCGCCGCCGACGGCCCGCTCAAGGGGATCCTCGGCTATACCGATGCGCCCCTCGTCAGCAGCGATTTCAACCACGACCCCCACTCGTCGATCTTCCACATGGACCAGACCAAGGTGCTGGACGGCACCATGGTCCGCATCCTGTCGTGGTACGACAACGAATGGGGCTTCTCCTGCCGCATGGCCGACACCGCCGTGGCAATGGGCAAACTGATCTGACCTTTGCCCGGGGACGCCGCCTGGCAAGCTCCATATGAATCGTGCGGGCGCGATTTGAACATGACCGACACTGCCCTGCCGGGATGTCTCGGGAATGTCGGGTCGGCAACATCCGAGCCTGAGGCATGGGCAACGAGGCGAGGGGGAACGTTCGGATGACGAAAACCGGCGATGGAATACCCGGCGCCCATGTGGGACACGGGCATCTGATGGTGTCGGACCTTGAGCGGTCGATCGCATTCTTTAGGGACGTGATCGGAATGCGTGTCGTCCTGCGCTATGGCACGCAGGCGGCATTCCTGTCGTTCGACGATTATCACCATCACCTTGGGCTGAACACCTGGGACAGCAAAGGCGGCACACGACCCCCGAAAGGTCACACCGGCCTCTATCACATTGCGTTCGTGTTTCCCGACCGGGTGGCGCTGGGTCAGGCGATTGAGCGTGTGCAAGCGGGCGGCCACCCGTTGACAGGCGCCAGCGATCACGGCGTGAGCGAGGCTGTCTATCTCGACGATCCGGATGGAAACGGGCTGGAACTGTACCGCGACCGTCCCCGGGCCGAATGGCAGACCGACGATGACGGGAACCTCAGGATGACCAACACGCCGCTGGACGTAGAGGCATTGCTGAAAGAGGGCCGTGCGGCACGATAGCAACAAAGCGCCTGTATGATAAATCAGGGCCGGCAGGCGCAGGGTTCCGCATGGCGTGCGCTCGACTGCGAAAGTTGCCATTGTCCATACAGGGGCCATCCGCACGCGGATCACCCTGGACGACAGCGCCGGTTTTGCGGGGCAATTCATTAACCGCCAGTTGTTTACGCTCTACGATTCATCTTTCGCCGCATTGCAGCAATTGCATGGCAGCCCTTCTGAACTGAAGATTGTAGGGCGCTAACATCGGGTCCATATGGGGGGTGCGGGCGATGATCGTCTGCTGAAAAACCGAAGGGACAGACCCATGAAACTGATCGAAGCTATCCGCGCCGCCGCAGCCAAACGCGCCGCCTACAACCGCACTGTCACCGAACTGACCAACATGCCGCTCGACACCGCGCTCGACCTCGACATCTATCGTGGAGACGCCCGCGTGATCGCGCAACGGGCTGTCTACGGTGCCTGAGACCGACACCGGCGAAAGCACCGAAGAGCCACAGCAGAACTGAAACGGGCAAGCCATCGCAGCTTGCCCGTTTCGCGTTTCACCCTCACCTTGCGACAAACCGCCATCTGACGGCAGACCTCGGATGAATCAGATCGCGGCGCACGCCCGGTTGATCCGGCCCCAGTGTCAAATCGTATGCACAGGGTGTGTACAGGTTGTGTACGCAGTGTGACTGCCAAATTCGCTGCAATCGCCAGTGATCAAAGGCCCGGCGACATGCGGGGGCCGAACCCGGTGCCGCGCCGTCCCCCCGTTAACGATTGCCGTCAACCGCGCGCCCGGCCGACCAGCGCCCAGAGCCCCGGGAGCAGCGCCGCCGCCAATCCCAGCTTCAGCGCATCGCCGATCAGGAACGGCGTCAGCCCCCAGGCCAGAATCGGCTGATCCCAGCCATAGAGCTGCCCCAGCCACAAAAGGCCGGGTACGTAGATCAGCACATTGCCGATGAGCATCGCCGCAGCCATCCGCCCCGCCGATCTGTCCCAGCCCCGCCGCGCCAGCAGGCCCAGCGCCAGCGTCGCCAGAACATAGCCCACCAGATAGCCGCCGGTGCTGCCCGCCATATAGCTCAGGCCACCCAGATCCGCTGTGGAATTCTGAAAGATATCAAAGCCCAACGCACCGACGATCATGTAACCCATGATCGTCGTCAGCCCCAGCTTCGGCCCATAGGCGGCACCGACCGACAGGACCGCGAAAGTGCCCATCCCGATCGCCACGGGGCTGCCGGGAACCGGCACCTTGATCTTGGCCATGATGGCAAGCACGGCGATGCCCAGCCCCACCAGAGCCACCTGTTTGATGCGAAGGCGCAGACCTTCGGACGGGCCCATGGCCTCGATCAGGACGAGATCGTTTGTCGTGTCGGCCATGGCATCGGTCCCTTATGTGTTCACTCAGGGTTTTCTGCACCAGCCCACGGCGCGTAGCAAGAGACCGCGGCATAGTCCTTGCGCGGCCCGCGCGCCCGCCAGCGCGCCCGCCAGCGCGGCCAGCAATCAAAATCGTACTCCACCTCGTAGCGATCGGGCGGGCAATCATGAAGCGCACTTGGCGTGCCCGCGCCGGGATCAAAGCGGTGAAAGGCGCGTTCATCCGCGAACATCACGGCGATGGCGCGTCCGTCCGCGCGCCAGAGATAGCGCCGTGTCGCCGTCATCGCCGCCTGCCCTGCCAGCACCAGCCGACCGGTTTCGCCATAGTCCAGCCCGCCCGGCACCGGCGTGAAGACAGCCTGCCCCGTCATGGTCGAAATCTCATCCGTCAGCGCGTCATCGATGCGCCGCGTCAGCGCCCAGCGTCCCGCGAAATCCGCCAGCGCGATCATCCCGCCCGCTCCCTTGTGGCCCGACAGGGCGCAGTCTAAGACCGCGCCAAGCCCGCAACCAGCGCAAAGGCCAACGCGATGATCCCCCGCTATCCCCGGCCCGAAATGGTCGAAATCTGGTCGCCCGCCACGAAATTCCGCATCTGGTACGAGATCGAGGCCCACGCTTGCGACGCCCAGGCGAACCTTGGCGTGATCCCGCGCGAAAGCGCCGCTGCGGTCTGGAAAGCGAAGGATGCTGAATTCGATGTCGCCCGGATCGACGAGATAGAGACGGTGACGAAACACGATGTCATCGCGTTCCTCACCCACCTGGCCGAAATCATCGGCGAAAAAGAGGCGCGGTTCGTACATCAGGGGATGACAAGCTCCGATGTGCTGGACACCACCTTCAATGTGCAGCTGGTACGCGCCAGCGACATCCTGCTGGGCGACATCGACGGCCTGCTTGCCGCCCTGAAACGCCGCGCGCTCGAACACCGCGATACCGTGCGCATCGGACGGTCTCACGGGATCCATGCGGAACCGACCACCATGGGGCTGACCTTCGCACGCTTTTACGCCGAAATGGACCGCAACCGCACCCGCCTGACCACGGCCCGCGCCGAAATCGCCACGGGTGCCATCAGCGGCGCGGTCGGCACCTTTGCCAACATCGACCCGCGCGTCGAGGAACACGTCTGCGCCCAACTGGGCCTGACCCCCGAACCGATCAGCACCCAGGTGATCCCGCGCGACCGCCACGCCGCGTTCTTTGCCTGTCTCGGCGTCATCGGCTCCAGCATCGAAAATATCGCGACCGAAATCCGCCACATGCAGCGCACCGAGGTGCTGGAGGCAGAGGAATTCTTTTCCCCCGGCCAGAAGGGCAGCAGCGCGATGCCCCACAAGCGCAATCCGGTGTTGTCGGAAAACCTGACCGGCCTTGCCCGCCTGGTGCGCATGGCCGTGGTGCCCGCGATGGAAAACGTCGCACTCTGGCACGAACGCGACATTTCCCACAGCTCGGTGGAACGCAACATCGGCCCCGACACCACCATCACGCTGGATTTCGCGCTGGCCCGCCTGACCGGTCTCATCGACAGGCTGGTGATCTATCCCGACACGATGCTGGAAAACATGAACCGGTTCCGTGGTCTGGTGATGAGCCAGCGGGTGCTGCTGGCCCTGACGCAGGCGGGCGTCAGCCGCGAAGACGCCTACCGGCTGGTCCAGCGCAACGCCATGAAGGTCTGGGAACATGGCGCCGATTTCAGGACCGAACTGCTGGCGGACAAGGACGTGACTGCGGCCCTGTCGCCCGCAGAGATCGAGGAGAAATTCGACATCGGCTATCATACGAAACATGTGGACACGATATTCGCGCGGGTCTTCGGCCCCGACGCATAGGTCGCCGATTGTGACATCGGGTCGCAGAATGACGCAGTGTCAACGCCGCGATCCATGCTAACCTCAACCCCATCGTCAACCCAAAGGAGAATGCATGATGACGTTCAAGACACTTTTCGCCGCCGCGATCCTGTCGATCGCCCCCACCTTCGTGCTTGCCATGGGGTGTTCCGGCTATGCGCCCGAACAGACCGCCATGTCCTGCGCCGATGGTCTTGTGCTCGACGCGGCGACCGGCACATGCGTGGCCAAGATCACTAGCTGAAGATACGACCGGCGGCGGCACGTTTTCTCCGCCGCCGGGATCGTCAAACATTCCGAGCGTCGCCTCGCCGTCACGTCGAATTGTCTCTCATTCGTCGCGGCCCGCGAACTGACTGTTAACCGGTTCCTGTCACACCTCGTGTTGCCCGAATGTTCCTGCAAAGGCTCCGATGTGACAACCCAGCTCGCCATGCCGACGTCCGACAGAATCGCCCATGCGGCACCCCGTCCGCCCGCTTCCGGGGGACGGCTGTCCGCCCTTCGATCCGGCCCCACGCTGAATCGGCGACAAAAGGCCGCCATCGTGGTCCGCCTGCTGCTTGCAGAGGGCGCGACCCTGCCGCTGGACGCCCTGCCCGAACCTTTGCAGGCCGAACTCACCACCCAGATGAGCCAGATGCGCTATGTTGATCGCTTCACCCTGCAACAGGTGATCGAGGAATTCGCCAACGAACTCGACAGCATCGGTCTGGTGTTTCCCGGCGGTCTCGAAGGCGCACTTTCGATTCTCGGCGGCGTGATCAGTGCCGACATGGCGGCGCGGCTGCGCAAGCAGGCCGGGATGGTCTGGTTCAACGACCCCTGGGAAAGCCTTGCCAATTTCGACACCGATCAGCTGCTGCCGTTGCTGCAACGCCAGTCGCCAGAGGTGGGGGCCGTCCTGCTTTCCAAGCTGAAGGTCGCAAAGGCCGCCGAACTGCTGGGCAAGCTGCCCGGTGACAAGGCCCGTCGCCTGACATTCGCGATGTCCGAAACCGCCGATGTCGCACCCGACACCGTGCGTCGGATCGGCATTTCGCTCGCCGCCGAACTCAAGGCGGAGCCGCCGCGCGCCTTCACAACCGGCGCGGTCGCCCGGGTCGGCGCGATCCTGAACGTCGCGGCCAGCGCGATGCGCGACGACGTTCTGGCGGGCCTTTCGGAGGATGACGCCGCCTTTGCGGACGAAGTGCGGCGCGCGATCTTCACCTTTTCGGACATTCCCGCACGGATCAAACCGCTCGACGTGCCTGCCATCCTGCGCGGCGTGGCTCAGGAAAGTCTTGTCGCGATCGTCGCCTCCACGGATCCGGCCATCACCGAGGCTGTGGAATTCCTGCTCGAAAACATGTCCAAGCGGTTGGCGCAGACCCTGCGCGACGAAGCGGCGGATGCGGGCATCATCAAGCAACGGGTTTCCGAGGCGGCGCAGACCGAAGTCATCGTCACAATCCGCGCCCTGATCGATGCGGGCGAGATCCAGCTGGTCAGCGAAGGAGACGACTGATCGCGCTCCGTCACTTCTTCGTGGACAGCACACTGTCGCCGCCCTAACCTCGGGCGATGGACCCGATGACCAACAGACGCTGGCATGACATGGGGGGCGACGACGCGGGTGCCCTGCCCGCCGATGTCGCCCGCCAGTCCGATCACGATTTTGCCCTTTGGGAAAAGCGGGTGGATGCCCTGATGGTGCTGATGACCCGCAAGGGCAATTTCACGGTCGACGGATTGCGCCGCGTCCTCGAAGACATGGGTCCGGATGCCTTTGAAACAATGACCTATTACGAACGCTGGATTGCCTCTGTGAACCAGAATCTTATCGAACAGGGCATCTATACCCTCGGTGAACTGGGCGAGCGGATGGAGCAGGTTGCGCGCCGTGGCCCGACCTACGGAAAGGCGTCCCTTGCCGGTGCTTGACGCCACGCCTGGCACCTCCGTGCGGGTACGGACGATGCAGCCGCCGGGCCACATCCGAACGCCCGGTTACCTGCGGGGCAAATCCGGTGTGATCGAACGACGACTCGGGCCTTTCGGCAATCCCGAACAACTGGCCTATGGACTGCCGGGCGATCCGCTGCCGCTCTACCGGGTGCGTTTCACCATGGTCGAGCTTTGGGGCGGCCGCACCGAAAACTCCGGCGACAGTCTGGATGCGGAAATCTATGCCCACTGGCTAGAGCCTGCCTGACATGCCCCACGATCACCACGACGCCCTCAGCTCGTCAGGCCATCCGTTCCGCGCCGACAACGACGCGCCGCTGACTTATTGGCAAACCATGGAGATCGCGATCAGAGAACTTCTGGTGGAGAAGGGAATCGCCACGGCCGATGAGATCAGCGCGCAGATCGACGCCATGGATGCCCGCAGCCCGGCCACCGGTGCAAGGCTCGTTGCGCGCGCTTGGGTCGATCCGGGGTTTCGCGACCGGCTGATGCAGGACGCCTGCGATGCGGCACAGGAAATCGACATCGACACCGGCGGCCTGCGGCTGATCGCCGTGGAGAACACGGCCGATCTGCACAACGTCATCGTCTGCACACTGTGCAGCTGTTATCCCCGCGACCTGCTGGGCCTGCCGCCCGACTGGTACAAGACGCGTGAATACCGCAGCCGCGTCGTGCGCGAACCGCGCCGCGTGCTGGGCGAATTCGGTCTGACCCTTCCGGACGACGTGACGATCCGGGTGCATGAGTCCACGGCCGACCTGCGGAATGTCGTGATCCCGTTGCGTCCGCCCGGCACCGATCATCTGGACGAAACCGCGCTCGCTGCCCTTGTCAGCCGCGACAGCATGATCGGCACCGCGCGCGCATCAGCCCCGGCCTGACCCTGCGCGTCGCACTCCAGAACCTGGCGATCCGCGCGATCC
>JBGTLJ010000324.1:0-3318 GCA_041744175.1 Oceaniglobus sp.
AAGCGCCACGCGCTGGCGCTGGCCGCCCGACAACTGATCGGGGGCGCGGTCGGCGAGCGCCGTCAGTTCGAGGAACGCCAGCAGTTCGTCCACCCGGGCGTCGATCTGTGCGCTGGTCCGCCCGGCCAGTTCCAGACCGAAGGCGATGTTGCGCCGCACGTTCATGTGCGGAAACAGCGCGTAATCCTGAAACACCATGTTCACCGGGCGGCGGTTGGGGGGCAGGTGCGTCACGTCGCGCCCCTCAAGCAGGATGCGGCCCCTGTCGGGTCGTTCGAACCCGCCGAGGATGCGCAGGGTGGTGGATTTGCCGCAGCCCGAAGGGCCGAGGAAGGTGACGAATTCGCCGCGCGCGATGGTCATGTCCAGATGCTCGATGGCGCGGGTCTTTCCGAAGCTTTTCGAGATGCGATCGATGTGGACGATGGTGTCTGCACCCATGGCTCAACCCCGCGCCCTTATGCGGCGCATGGAGCGTTCGGCCCAGATGCCGATCGCCGCCGTCACCACCAGCACGATGGTCGAGATCGCGTTGATTTCCGGCGACATGCCGCCGCGCAGCTTGGCAAAGATCATCACCGGCAGGGTGGGGCGATAGCCGCCGAGAAAGAACGAGCGGACGAAATCGTCGAAGCTGAGCAACAGGCAGAAGATGCCCGCGCCGATCAGCGCCGGTTTCAGGTAGGGCACCGTGATTCGCAAAAAGGCGATGAACGGATCGGCGCCCAGATCGCGCGCCGCCTCTGTCATGCTTTTCGGGAGGGTCGACAGCCGGGCCATGACCACCAGCGCCACGAAGGGCACATTGTGCACCGCATGGGCCCAGATCACCACGCCCATTCCCGGCTCGATGCCGATGAGACGTGCATAGATCCGGAACGCGATGGCCGAGATGATGCCGGGCACGATGATCGGCAGCACCGTCAGACCGAACACCACCGTTCGCCCGAGAAAGCGGCGACCCTCCAGCAGCACCGCGAGCCATGTGCCGACGATGAGCGAGATCAGGGTGGAGGTGACGGCGATGGCGGTGGAATAGCCGAAGACCGACATCACCTCTGCGTCGCGCAACACCGCGGCGTACCACTCCAGCGTCCAGCCGGTGATCGGAAAGCCGATGAACCTGCTGTCCTTGAACCCCATGGTCACCATCAGGACCAGCGGCACGAAGACATAGACGGCAAAGGCGGCGTATAGCACGCTCATCAGGATGCGGGTGGCCGGGGTCATTTGCGCTGGACCTTTCGCAGTCGGCCCATGATCCGCATGAACGCGCCGGTGATCAGCAGCGACACCGCGAACAGGATGCAGGCGAACGCCGCGCCGGTGGGCCACTGGTCCCCCGCCACGTGGAAGAACCCGCCGATGGTTTCGGCGAACACCGTGGTGCGCGGCCCGCCCAGCAGGATCGGCACCGCATAGATTCCGGTGGCCAGCAGGAACACCAGCACTGTGCCGGTGGTGATGCCCTCGATCGACAGCGGCAGGGTGATGCGCCAGAACCGGCGCCACGCCCCGGCCCCCAGATCCGCCGCCGCCTCTGTCATCGAGGCGGGGATCTTTTCCAGTGCCGAATAGAGCGGCAGCAGCATGTAGAGCGAGGTGAGGTAGATCACCCCGACGCTGACGGAAAATCCGGTGTACATGAATGGGACGGGCCGTTCGGTCAGCCCCAGCCAGCGCAGCGCCAGATTGATCGCGCCGTTGTTGCCCAGCAGGATCATGATCGCATAGGTGCGCACGATCTCGCCCACCCAGAACGGCACCAGCAGGAACAGCAGGTACAGCATCTGGCGGTCCGGTCGGACGTGGCGGGCAAGGAAATAGGCAACGGGATAGACCAGCACCAGTGTGGCGAAGGATACGGCGGTGGCGAAGACCAGGGTTCGGAAGAACGGCGTCCAGTAAATGCTTTCGTTGGCGAATTTCATGTAATGCGCGGTGGTATAGAAGTTTTCGTGGGACGGGGCGACGGGATAGGCGTCGATGAAGCTGATGTTGAGCATTTGCAGGATCGGCCCCAGATGCTGGGTCAGCACCCAGGCCAGCGCCGGGATCAGCAGGATCCAGAACTGGCGGCGTGGCGAGGCGAACAGCAGCGAGACCAGCGCGCCGTAGCCGGGCCATGTGGCGACACGGCCCCAGAACGTGGGGCGGTCGGGGGTATGCGGGGACAGGTCTGTGGTCATGAATGCTTTGCGCCTTGGGTCCGGCGCCCCGTTGCGGGGCACCGGCGGGTGGGGTGCGGATCAGGCGGCCTTGATCTGTTCGACGGCGGGATCGACCAGCTTGTATTTCATGTCGTTCGCCTCGGCGCGGAAAAACCTCAGCCCCTCCAGTTCCTCTTCGCTGAAGGCGGTGGTGGCTTTTTCGGCGTCGGTGAGGTACTGCGCGCTGTCCTTGTAGGTGGAGATGAACCCGGTTCCCGAGGTCATCGCCGCGCCGGTTTCGGCCGAGGCCAGCAGCGCGTCGAGGAAGGTGTAGGCATTGTCGGCATTGGGCGCGTTGTTGGTCACGTTCAGGGTGTAGACAAAGCCGTAGGAGCCTTCTTTCGGGATCGACATCTTGACCGGGAATCCGTCGGCGATCAGCGTCGCGATGGGGCCGTTCCAGGCATGGGCCAGCACCACGTCCTGATTGACGAACATCTGCTGGATCTCGGCGCCCGCGTCGTAGTATTTGCGCACCTTGTCCTTGTTGGCGATCAGGAAATCGCGCGCTTCCTCGACGATGGCGGCGGCCTTTTCCGGGTCGTCCATATACGCGACCATATTGCCGTCATAGCCGAGGTAGAGCATCGCGACGCTCATCATGTCCTGGATGATGTAGGCGGTCTGACCGGCATATTTTTCCGAGAACAAGGCGTCCCAGCTTTGCGCCTCTTCGTCTGACACCACGTCGGTGTTGTAGGCGAGGATTTCCGCGCCCGACAGGATCGGCGCGCCCCATTTGCTGTCGTTGATGGTGGACCAGTCGGATTCCGAATAGATCGGGTTGATGCTGCCCCAGTTGGACAGGCGGCCCGTGTCCAGCGGCGCCAGAAGTTCGCTGTCGATGAATTGCAGGAACCGGTGGCCCGCGACGGTGACGATGTCGACGGTGGGTTCGGGCGCCTCTGCCGCCAGCAGGTTGAACTGCTTGCCCTGATCATCCACCAGCCGGATGTTGATCTTGATGCCGGTCTCTGACTCGAAGCTGTCCTTGAAGGCGTCGGGCACGAAGCCCGGATAGGTCCAGATGTTGACCTCACCGCTGCCCTGGGCGCGGGCGGGGCGGATCAGGGCCGGGGCGGCCATCAGCGCGCCGCCCGCGGCGGCG
>JBGTLJ010000325.1:0-6898 GCA_041744175.1 Oceaniglobus sp.
CCCCCGTCGCGGCGCTTGCCGAGCAGGAAGGTCAAACCGGCGAGGTGTCCAGCGAGACGGTCACGGAAAGCACGGCCCGTTCATCCGGAGAGGATTTCGTGGGGGCAATCAATGCCGAGGCCGGCGCCGAGGCGGCGCAGTCGTCCGATGGCGGCGGGCTTTCGAAGTTCGAGAAGGCACTGCTTCTCGGCGGCGGCGCCTTGCTGGTCGGATCGATCATCAAGGGCAACCGCGAGGTGGTGAGCACGTCGCAGGACCGGTTGGTGGTGTCGCGCAGCGATGGTGGTCTTGAGGTGCTGAAGGATGACGACGCACTTCTGCGCCAGCCCGGCAATCAGATCGAAACACAGACGTTTTCGGATGGATCCACCAGAAACGTGACGACCCGCCAGGACGGCAGTCAGGTGGTGACGATCCGTGACGACAACCTGCGCGTGTTGCAACGGTGGCTGATCCGCCCTGACGGATCGGAGGTCATGCTGATCGACGATACCGTGACCTATGAGCCTGTCGATGTGTCGACGCTGCCGCAGCCCGCTCCGGCACCTGCCGCCCGGGCGGACGGCGATCTTCGGGCGGCACTGGAACGGCAAGGCGCGTTCGATCGACGGTTCTCCCTGTCGCAGATCCGCCAGATCAAGGAGGTGCGTGCACTGGCTCCTTCGATCGAGGTCGATTCCATCACCTTCGGATCGGGCTCTGCCGCCATCAGCCCGCAAGAGGCGGAAAAGCTGACCAAGCTCGGCCTTCTGATCGCCGGGATGGTCGACGAAAACCCGAATGAGATCTTTCTGGTCGAGGGTCACACGGACGCAGTCGGGCCGGCCGGCACAAACCTCATCCTGTCCGACCGGCGGGCGGAATCGCTGGCCCTGGCGCTGACCGAATATTTCGATGTTCCGCCGGAAAATCTGGTGGTGCAGGGGTATGGCGAAGCCGATCTGAAGGTGCAGACGGATCTTGCCGAGCAGGCGAACCGGCGGGCGGGACTGCGTCGAATCACCCAGTTGATGCAGGTGGCATCGACCGGCAACTGAAGGCCCGTCCCGAAAAGGGGTGTTCCGCATCGGCAGGGCTTGATGCGGGCACTCTTTGGCTATCAGGGGGTCCCGGCAGCGGGGCTGAGACGGCGGGCAGTTCGGATGGGCTTGGAGCTTGGGTCATTGTCAGGCCAATTTCCGGACAAGCTGAGTCTCCGCCGATATTTCTGGCAAGGCCCGAGTTTGCTCGTAATGCCAAGGCCTGAAACGGGATGAGGGTGTCGCTGTCGTTCGACGCTGGAAAACCCCGGATCTGAAAATCATATCGTTTGGCAACAGAACGGGCAGAGGGGCTGTCTGGTGTCTGGATCGTATTCGGCACAGATATGTAAATACGGACCATTTGAAACATTCGAGAGGTGATTAGCTGCGTATCGCTGCGTCGACCTGCACACAGGACGGGGACGACCTTGGCGCAGGATCCGGCTATCGACGTTAAGCCGGATGTGTGACTGTCGCCCAAAGCGCCCGGGGGAAATGCATCCGATGCCGATGACCGATGAAACCCACGACCCCGCCCGCAAAAGCTGGGTCGAGAGCGCGAATGTGGCCGAAAGCGACTTCCCGATCCAGAACCTGCCTTACGGCGTCTTTTCGATTGGCGGCGAACGGCGGATCGGGGTCGCCATCGGCCACATGATCCTGGATCTGACGGAAATGGAGCGGTCGGGAAAAATCAGGCCGGGCGGTGGCACCGAGGTGTTCGATTGCGGTGTGCTGAACCCGTTCATGGCGCTTTCCGCGGACGTGTGGCGCCGCACCCGCGCCGCTATCGCAGATGTGCTGGACCGGGACCGGGGTGATCCGACCGCCCCTCTGGTGCGCCGTGCGGAGGCGACCCTGCATCTGCCGTTCCATGTGCGGTCCTTCACGGATTTCTATGCGTCCCGGCACCATGCCGCCAACGTCGGGGCGTTGTTCCGCGATCCCGAACATGCCTTGCCCGCCAACTGGCTGCACCTTCCCATCGGCTATAACGGTCGAGCGTCCACCGTGGTCGTCGGCGGCACCGGCGTTCACCGTCCCAACGGCCAGATCCGGCCGGACGGCGAGGATCGGCCCCGTTTCGCACCCACCCGCAAGCTGGATTTCGAACTGGAACTCGGTGCCGTCATCGGCACCCCCAATGCAATGGGGCGCCCGGTGGATGCGGCCCAGGCCTATGACGCGATCTTTGGCTATGTGCTGCTGAACGACTGGTCGGCGCGCGACATCCAGACATGGGAATACCAGCCGCTTGGCCCGTTCCAGTCCAAGGCCTTTGCAACCAGCATCGGGCCATGGGTGGTGACGCGCCATGCGCTCGAACCGTTCCGGGTTCCGGCGCCGGAGCGGCTGACGCCGCTGCTGCCGTATCTGCAAGAGGAGCAGCCCAACACGTTTGACATCGCTCTTGAGGTCTCCCTTGCCCGCGACGGCGAAGCGGCGCAGGTGATCAGCCGCAGCAATGCGCGTCACCTCTATTACTCGTCGGCGGTGCAGCTTGTGCACCACGCCTCTTCTGGTTGTGCCATGGAAACCGGCGATCTTCTCGGGTCGGGGACGATCTCCGGCCCGACGCCTGACAGCCTGGGCTCGCTGCTCGAGATAACCCGCAACGGGCGCGACGCCCTGTCGGTCCAGGGTGCCAGCCATTGCTTTCTAGAGGACGGCGATACCGTGATCCTGTCCGGCAGGTGCATCGGCGACTACCGGGTCGGGTTCGGCGATTGCGCGGGTCGGATCCTGCCAGCCCCCATGCTTGACGGATGGGACAGTGCCGCCAATGGCGCCGGGTCCTGACCTTGCCGGGCACGAGGCCGCCGGCGTCCGAGACACAATTCTGCACGTCAATGGGGCCGATCCCGCCAACCGTCGTCCGCTGACCCCCGGATCCGAAGGGCAGGCCGCACCGCCCCCGGCCATTCGACCGCAGGAGCCGTCACGAGAACGTCATCCCGCCGTAACGCGGGTGTCTTGCGGTGTTGCGACCCTGTCGGTCTCAGTTGAACCTTGGGGAAATCGCCATGCCGTCGAAACTCATCCGTCCGACCCGCCGCGCCGTTCTTGCAGGAGGCGCCGCGATGGCGAGCGTGCTCGGCATGCCATCGCTGGTGCGCGCCCAGTCGCGCCCCGTCTTCACCCATGGCGTGCAGTCCGGCGATGTCGATGCCGGATCCGGCATGATCTGGACACGCACCGACCGCCCCGCGCGCATCCGCACGACCGTTTCCACGACCGAAGGCTTTGCCGATGCCCGCGAACTGGCCCCGATCGACGCGCTGCCCTCCGGCGATCTGGCCGTCAAGCGATTGCTCGCGGATCTGCCATCGGGGCAGGACATCTTCTACCGCTTCACCGCCACGGATCTGAATGACAGCAATGCCGTGTCCGAACCGGTCACGGGCCGGTTCCGCACCGCACCCGGCGATCGGCGCAGCGTGCGTTTCGCGTGGTCAGGCGACACCGCCGGGCAGGGCTGGGGCATCGATGCCGAGGGCATGAAGACCTATTCCGCCATCGCCGCGCACGATCCGGACTTTTTCATCCATTCGGGCGACACGGTCTATGCGGACGGCCCGATGGAGGACACCGTCGCGCTTGCCGATGGCGGCACCTGGACCAACACCGTGCTGATCCCCGAAAAGCGCAAGGTTGCCGAGACGCTGGACGAATATCGCGGCCAGTGGAAATACAACCTGATGGACGACCACGTGCTGGCGATGAATGCCGCCCTGCCGACATTCTTCCAATGGGACGACCACGAGGTGGTCAACAACTGGTCCGCATCCAAGGATCTGGTGTCCGACGACCGCTACAAGGAGAAATCCATCGATGTGCTGTCGGCCCGCGCGGGCCGCGCGTTCCACGAGATGACGCCGATCCGCTACACCCCCGAAGAACCCGGCCGGGTCTATCGCAAGATCGCCTATGGCCCGCATCTGGATGTGTTCTTCCTCGACATGCGGTCCTATCGCGGCGCCAACAGCGGCAACATGCAGGACGGTCGCGACGCGGCCACCGAGATGCTGGGCGCCGCGCAGATCGCCTGGCTCAAGCGTGCCTTGGGCGACAGCCGCGCAACCTGGAAGGTGATCGCGTCGGACATGCCGATCGGTCTGGTCGTCGCCGATGGGGACACGAGGTTCGAAGGGGTGGCCAACCGCGACGACGGCGCTGTGAAGGGACGCGAGCATGACATCGCGGACATCCTCGGGTTCATCCGCGCGGCGGGCGTGCGCAACACGGTCTGGCTGACAGCGGATGTGCACTACACTGCGGCGCATCACTACAGCCCCGATCGCGCGGCATTCCAGGAGTTCGAGCCGTTCTGGGAATTCGTCTCCGGGCCGCTGCATTCCGGATCGTTCGGGCCGAACGCCCTGGACATGACGTTCGGTCCCGAAGTGCGCTTCGTCAAGGCGCCGCCCGAGGGTGAGGTCAACCTGCCGCCGTCTGCGGGCTATCAGTTCTTCGGACTGGTGGATATCGACGGCGAAAGCGGCGCGATGACCGTCCGCCTGATGGACCGCGACGATACCGAGCTTTGGTCGACGACGCTGGAAGCCGACCGGACGATCTGAACCGGGGGCAGGCGCGCAACCCTGCGGGACCGGCCTGCTGCCGGTCACCGGACTACCGGCGGCGGCAGGTCGGGCAGCTGCCTGTCCTTTGCTGCCGGTGCGGGCACGGCATCCGTTGTTGGCATGATCGTCCCAAGGGGGCCGCGCCGGCGAAAACGTGTCGGCGGCTCGGCATGGCTGACACAGGCTGGCGCCGCATCGCCATGTCGGCGGATGCCGGATCGGATGTGCGGGCGGTGACGATGTGGGTTCTGGGCAAGGCAAGGTTCGGAACTGCCGGGCGGCTGGATGTCGTCATCACCCAAGCCGCACTTGGCGAGGATGCGGAAAACGTGCGCCGCGTGGCTGGAGGTCGCTGCATCGCCGGGGCCGTTTCGCCCGACCGCTGATGCATCGCTCAAGGGCAAGTCTGGCACCGCCCCACGACAGGACGGTTGCCCGATGCGCATTGCGTCGAGGTCGTGCAACGGTGTCTTTTGCCCAGGACAATCGCCCTGTCGGCGGACCCCGATCCGGGCTAAAATTGGCGTGGCGGCAATCATGCCGCCGATGCGTCACGGGCCGACGCGCAGCCGGGGGGACGGGAAAATGAACCGCATCGCGTCCGTCGACGCCCGCCTGTTCCATATTCCGCTGGCCGAGGTGCTGGTGGATGCCAAGCACGGCGACCACCATTTCTTCGAACTGATCATCGCAACCGTCACCACCGATGACGGCATCACCGGCACCGGATATACCTATACCGGTGGCAAGGGCGGCCATGCCATTGCCGCGATGATCCGCCACGATCTGGCCCCGTTCCTGACCGGGCAGGACTGCACGCAGGTCGAGGCGCTGAACGATGCGATGCAGTGGCATGTCCACTACGTCGGGCGCGGCGGCGTCGCGTCCTTCGCCATCTCCGCCCTCGATATCGCGCTTTGGGACATTCGCGGCAGGACCACAGGGCAACCCTTGTGGCAGATGGCGGGCGGGGCCGCGCGGACCTGCGGCGCCTATTGCGGCGGCATCGATCTGGGCTTTCCGCTCCCGAAACTTCTCGACAGCGTGCAGGGCTATCTCGACCGGGGCTTTGACGGCGTGAAGATCAAGATCGGCCTGCCAGATCTGGCAGACGATCTGGCCCGCATCGCCGCGGTGCGCGATCTCATCGGTCCCGGCGCACGCCTCATGGTTGACGCGAATTACGCGATGACGGTGGACCGGGCCATCACGGCCGCGCGCGCATTCGCGCCCTTCGATCTGACCTGGTTCGAGGAACCGATCATTCCCGATGATTTCGACGGCTATGCCCGGATTGCCGGTGAAACCGGCATTCCGCTGGCCATGGGCGAAAACCTGCACACGATTCACGAATTCGAACAGGCCTGCGGACGTGCACGGCTGGGCTTCGTGCAGCCCGATGCGGGCAACTGCGGCGGCATCACCGGGTTCTTGCAGGTGGCGGCGCTGTGCGAACGCCATGGCCTGCCGGTTTGCAGTCACGGGATGCAGGAACTGCACGTCTCGCTGGTTTCGGCCTGCCCCAACCCCGGGCCGATCGAGGTGCATTCCTTTCCAATCGACACCTATACCACCCGCCCTCTGGTGGTGGAGAGTTCCCGCGCCGTTGCACCGGACGTGCCCGGCACCGGCGTGACGTTCGACTGGGACAGGCTGGCCGCCGTCGATCTTCTGACGGCATCGTGACTGGCCGACGCCGCCGTTCCGGGTCCTTGATGGCCGATGGAATGGCGCGCACTTTATCGGAAACTTCACATCTTCGCGGTTAAGGCGGGTCAGGGTCGGGCGCTTGAAACCCGTCCTCGCGGTCCGATGGCTTCCGGACAGGCCCGTCATTCGCCCAGCCCCGGAGGTTTGCCCGTGCCGCGTTTCCTGATCCCGATCCTTTGCGTCCTGATTGCTTTCGCCAGTCCGCTCGCTGCCGGTCGGATCGATTTCGTCAACTGGAAAAAACAGAAATTCTCGTTTTTTTCCAGCGTCGACTTTTCCCAGAGGGGCCGCAGTGTCGGTTTCACCTCGGATGGCGCGGCCTCCCTGATCTGGACCGCCCTGCCCGAATCCGAGTGGCGCAGCCGGGAGGCGGGATGGACGTGGACGGTGACGCAGTCTGTGCCGCCGACCGACCTGACCCGCAAGGGCGGCGACGACCGCAATGCCGCGCTCTACTTCGTCTTTCTCCCCGAAGCCGTGGCGCGCGCCAGTGCCGGGTCGGCCAACATCCGACAGCTGCTGGCCAACAGGGACGCCCGCACGCTGGTCTATGTCTGGGGCGGCGCGCACACCCGCGGACAG
>JBGTLJ010000326.1:0-15401 GCA_041744175.1 Oceaniglobus sp.
GCGATCATGCCTCTGTCGCGCGGCGCCGACGGCCGCCTTGGTGTGCGGGCAGCGGCCAGCGGCGGCGGGGCAGTGAACGTTGTGATGAACATTTCGACCCCTGATGTGCAGGGGTTCCAACGCAGCCAGAGCCAGATCGCCGCCCGCATGGGTCGCGCGCTTGGTCAGGGCCAGCGCAACCGTTGAGGAGATTGCGATGTCGTTTCATGAGATAAGGTTTCCCACGAATCTGTCGTTCGGATCGGCCGGAGGCCCGGAGCGGCGTACCGACATCGTGACTCTCGCCAACGGGTATGAAGAGCGCAACACGCCCTGGTCCCATTCGCGCCGTCGCTTCGATGCCGGGCTTGGGATGCGGTCTCTGAATGACCTTGAGATCCTGCTGGCATTCTTCGAGTCGCGGCGCGGCCAGCTGCACGCGTTTCGGCTGAAAGACTGGATGGACTACAAGTCTTGCCCGATCGCACGGGAAGTTGCACAGGACGATCAGGTGATTGGCCTTGGCGACGGAATCGTGTCAAGTTTCCAGCTGATCAAAACCTATCTGTCCGGCGTCAATTCCTACGTTCGACCGATCAGCAAGCCGGTGGCTGGGTCCGTGCTGGTCGGCGTCGATGGTGCCAACCTGATCGAAGGCGTAGATTTCGATGTGGATGCGACGACCGGCATCCTCACCCTGAGCGAAGCCCCGGCAACCGATGCGGTGATCACCGCGGGCTTTCAGTTCGACGTTCCGGTGCGTTTCGACACCGATCTCATTCAGACGTCGATCGCGAGTTTCAATGCCGGCAGCGTGCCGAACGTGCCGATCGTCGAGGTGCGGATCTGATGGGCATTTCAGAAGAATTCCAGGCGCATCTTGTCGGTGGCACGACCACGCTTTGCAGGTGCTGGCAGGTTGTCAGGCGTGACGGTGCGCGGTTCGGTTTTACCGATCACGACCGGTCTCTGTCTTTCGGTGGGCAGGTGTTTCTTGCGTCGGAAGGGATGTCGGCCCGGGCACTGGACCAGACAACGGGTCTTGCGGTGGACAACTCCGAGGCATTGGGAATCCTGAGCGATGCGTCGGTCAGTGAAGCCGACATATTGGCGGGCTTGTTCGATGGTGCCGAGGTTCTGGCATGGCTCGTGAACTGGAGCATGCCGGATCAGCGACTTTTGCAGTTTCGGGGAAGCATGGGTGAAATACAGCGATCCGGCGGGTCTTTCCGCGCCGAATTGCGGGGCCTGACCGAGGCATTGAACCAGCCGCAGGGGCGCGTCTATCAGGCCCCGTGTTCGGCGATCCTGGGCGATGGCGGCTGCGGCTTTGATCTGGACACTCCGGGATATTTCGATGTGAGGGAGGTCGAGCTGGTCGAGCAGCGCAAGTACTTTCGTTTCGCGGCACTTGACGGTTTCGAGGACCGCTGGTTCGAACGCGGACGGTTGATCGTGCAATCCGGTGACGCGACGGGGATCGTGGCGATCATCAAGAACGACCGGTCAAATGGTCAACAGCGCACGATCGAGGTCTGGGAAGCGCTTCGCCTGAACATTCAGCCGGGTGATTTGATCCGGCTGGAGGCGGGATGCGACAAGCGCGTGCGGACCTGCCGGGCAAAATTCGACAACATCGTCAATTTTCGCGGTTTCCCTGATATTCCGGGCGAGGACTGGCTGATGGCCTATCCAAAAAGCAGCAAAGACAATTCCGGCGGATCGCTGTCGACGCGGAAATCGGACACATGAGCGGGTCAGGATCGCAGATTGCCGAGATCGCCCGAACCTGGATCGGCACGCCCTATCTGCACCAGGCATCATGCAGGGGCGCGGGTGCGGATTGCCTCGGTCTTGTTCGCGGCATCTGGCGAACCGTCAATAACGGGGTCGAGCCGGAAGCAGTGCCGGCCTATACCCCGGATTGGTCAGAGCCGCAGCGTGAAGAGCGGCTTTGGAACGCGGCTACCGCACACATGATCGAGCGTCCGCTCGGGTCATTGTGCATCGGCGATGTCGTGCTGTTCCGGATGCGCGACGCGGGCATCGCAAAGCATCTGGGAATCGTGGGACGGCTGGGCGATCTGCCCACGTTCATCCATGCCTATACGGGCCACGGCGTGCTGGAAAGTCCGCTGAGCAACCCGTGGCGGCGCCGGATTGTGGCGCGTTTCGAATTTCCGACAGGGAGGCTTTGATGGCCACGATCGTACTTTCCGCCGTCGGGGCGGCCGCGGGAGCAGGTGTCGGAGGAGGCATCTTCGGGCTGTCGTCCGCAGTTATCGGCCGCGCCGTCGGCGCGACGCTGGGGCGTGTCATCGACCAGTCGATCCTTGGTGCAGGATCACAGGCTGTCGAGACCGGCAAGGTCGAGCGGTTTCGCCTGAGCGGTGCCAGCGAAGGCACGTCGATCAATCAGGTCTATGGACGCAGCCGCATCTCGGCGCAGGTGATCTGGGCGTCCGGGTTTCAGGAATCGGCTGCCACGTCCGGCGGCTCCGGCAAGGGTGCGCCTCGCGGAGCGTCGACCACCGCCTATTCCTATTCCGTTTCCCTTGCCCTCGCACTGTGCGAAGGCGAAATCTCGCGGGTCGGTCGGATCTGGATCGACGGGGACGAAGCCAGCCTGGCGGGTCTCAATTTCCGGGTTTATCCCGGATCGCAGACCCAGCTGCCCGACCCCAAGATCGAGGCTGTCGAGGGCGCGGGCAATGTTCCCGGGTATCGCGGCATCGCCTATGTGGTCATTGAGGATCTGGAGCTGGCAGCCTATGGCAACAGAGTGCCCCAGTTCAGTTTTGAGGTCATGCGGCCCGCGCCCGAGGTTTCGCCGACCGGGCAGGGCGATGCCGCGCCAGAACTGACCTATGGAATCGAGGGTGTCGC
This sequence comes from Oceaniglobus sp., assembly GCA_041744175.1. Taxonomy (GTDB): domain Bacteria; phylum Pseudomonadota; class Alphaproteobacteria; order Rhodobacterales; family Rhodobacteraceae; genus Oceaniglobus. The sequence continues at coordinate 2,866 of JBGTLJ010000326.1, forward strand.
GATGATGCCCGGGACTGGCGAATACGCTCTGGCCACGACCCCGGTCCGGTTTCAGCAGGAACCCGGCGTATCGAGCTATATCAACGTGAACACACCGTCGGGCAAAACCGATTTTGCGTCGTCCCTGACGGCGTTGCAGGGCGAGTTGGCGAATTGCGGTGCGACATCGCTGATCGTGTCCTGGTTCGGCAGCGATCTGCGGTGCGGCTCTTGCAGGATCGCGCCCAAGGTCGAGCAGCGCGAATTCGAAGGCGTCGAGATGCCCTGGAGGGTGTCGGGAATCGGGCGCATGGACGCAGAGGCGATCGCCAGGGTGGACGGATCCGTCGTCTATGGCGGAACGCCGACGGACCGGTCCGTCATGGAGGCAATTGCGGCGCTGCGGGATGCGGGACAGGCCGTGATGTTCTATCCGTTCATCCTGATGGAGCAGTTGGCCGGCAACGGCCTGGCCGATCCCTATTCCGACGCGGCCGATCAGCCCGATCTGCCATGGCGGGGACGGATCACGCTTTCCACTGCGCCGGGACGGCCCGGCACGCCCGATCAGACCGCGCTGGCGCAGATCGAGGTTGCCGCGTTCTTCGGACAGGCCGACGGATCGCAATTCGTACCCAACGCCGACGGCGTCAGTTACACCGGCCCCGCCGAATTTTCCTATCGCCGCTTCATCCTCCACTACGCCCATCTCTGCGTGGCCGCCGGCGGCGTGGATTCCTTTTGCATCGGTTCGGAAATGCGCGGGCTGACCCAGATCAGGGGTGCGGACAACAGCTTTCCCGCCGTCGCAGCAATGCGGATCCTGGCGCGGGATGTGCGCGAGATCCTCGGCCCCAACTGCCGGATCGGTTATGCGGCGGACTGGACAGAATATTTCGGCTATCAGCCCCAGGACGGATCGGGCGATGTGTTCTTCCATCTCGATCCGCTCTGGGCCGATCCGGCAATCGACTTTGTCGGTATCGACAACTATATGCCGCTGTCGGATTGGCGCGACGGCTATGACCATGCCGACGCCGACTGGGGGTCGATCTACAATCTGGACTATCTCAAGTCGAACATTGCGGGCGGCGAAGGGTACGACTGGTACTACAACGGGCCTCAGGCGGCCGCGTCTCAGGTCCGCACGCCGATCACCGACGGCGCCCATGATGAGCCGTGGGTGTTTCGCTACAAGGATCTCAAAGGCTGGTGGTCGAACCCACACTTCGAGCGACGCGGCGGTGTGCGACAGGCCGTGCCCACGGGTTGGCAGGCCGAAAGCAAGCCGATCTGGTTCACCGAGTACGGCTGTGCGGCCATCGACAAGGGGGCGAACGAGCCGAACAAGTTTCTCGACCCCAAATCGAGCGAGAGCAGCTTGCCGAAATATTCGAACGGGCGGCGCGACGACTTCATGCAGATGCAATATCTGCGCGCCACGTTCGACCATTGGGCAGACCCGGTCAACAACCCGGTATCGGACGTCACAGGCAAGGCGATGGTCGACATGTCGCGTGCCCATGTCTGGGCCTGGGATGCCCGGCCTTATCCCTATTTCCCGGGAAACACGGAATTGTGGAGCGATGGCGCGAACTATATGCGCGGCCACTGGATCACCGGACGCGTGACATCGCGTTCCCTTTCGTCCGTCGTGAGCGAAATCTGCGCCAAATCCGATGTCGCCGATGTGGATGTCAGCCGTCTTTACGATGTGGTGCGCGGGTATGTCATCGGCAATGTAGACGGCGCGCGAGCGCGGCTCCAGCCCCTGATGCTTGCCTACGGATTCGATGCGATAGAGCGCGACGGCCAACTCGTCTTCAGGACAAGGGATGGGCGCAAGATTGCCGATATCGATCCCGCGCTGGTCGTTGCCAACGAAGAAGCGGACGGCGACATAGACTCCACGCGCAGTCCGGAAGCGGATGCCGTCGGACGTCTGCGACTGAACTACATCGCCGCGGACGGCGATTTCGCTGTCCAGGCGGCCGAGGCGATCTTTCCCGACGAACGCAGCTTTTCGGTGTCGCAGTCCGAGTTTCCGATTGTGCTGACACGAGCCGAAGCGGGAGGAATTGTCGAGCGCTGGCTTGCCGAATCGAGGATCGCGCGCGACGGCTTGAAGTTCTCGCTGCCGCTGTCGCAGCTTTCCATCGGGGCGGGAGATGTGGTCGAAATCCAAGAAGGACTGTACCGGATCGATCATGTGGAGCAGTCCGGGCGCCAGATCGTCGAGGCAGTGCGCATCGAGCGCGAACTGTACGAGCCCAGTGATTCACTGGATGAAGACGTGCGGGTTTCCCGGTTCGTGGCGCCAGTGCCTGTCCTGCCCGTGTTTCTGGATTTGCCGCTGCTCAAGGGAAACGAGGTGCTTCATGCCCCGCACCTTGCAGTGACGGGGCGTCCCTGGCCCGGCGCGGTCGCACTGTACGACTCAGCTTTCGAAGAAGGATTTGCGCTGAATAGCACCTTTGAGACGGCGGCCACGATCGGTACGACACTGTCTGCCATGTCATCCGCCGGGTCCGGCCTGATCGACAATGGCCCTGCCTTGCGGGTCAGGTTGCTCAGTGGGGCTCTTCAGTCGGTGGAACTGGATCGGTTGCTGGCAGGCAGCAATGCCATGGCGATCGGTACTGGCGCCGACGATATCTGGGAAGTGTTCCAGTTCGCACGGGCCGATCTGGTCGGAGCGCGGACCTATGACCTGACCCGGCGCCTGCGCGGGCAACTCGGCACCGATGCCTTGATGCCGGACCACTGGCCGGAAGGCAGCCGTGTGGTCCTTCTGAACGACGCGCTGGATCAGATTTCGCTTGAATCGTCCAATCGTGGGCTGGCGCGCTACTATCGTACGGGGCCCGCCGGTCTGCCGCCGAGCGATCCGATCTATGCCGAAACCCGGCGCGCCTTCGACGGGATCGGATTGCGCCCCTATGCGCCGGTTCATTTGCGGGCGGCGGTGCGGGAAGGCAATCTGGATGTCGGTTGGATCAGGCGCACGCGCATCGACGGAGATCCCTGGGGCAGTGTGGAGGTGCCTCTGAACGAAACATCGGAATCCTACGTCCTGCGCGTGGTTCGTGCCGGGGTGGTTCTGCGGACGGTACATTTGTCCGCACCTTCATGGAGCTACAGCGTGGCACAGCAGGCCGCCGACAGTGCCGTCGCGCCCTTTACCATCGAGGTGGCTCAGGTTTCCGACAGGTTTGGGCCAGGGCTGTTCCGGTCGCTGATCTGGGAGGGCCCCGAGGGTGCATGAGATCTGGCTGGGCGATGCCGCCATGGCCGCACGGGCACTTTGCGGCGTCGGGCCATCGCGCCGTGGTTGGCTGTTGCGGCGACTGATGCTGGAAACCCGTCGCGCCCGTCTGCACGTTGCCCGTACCGGCACGGCGCATCCCATCTGGGGCGACGGCAGCATTATGGCGGCTGCCATGCGTCGCCACCCGCCATCCGAAACAAGCCTTGGCAAAGGTGACTTCAGGATCTGTCTCATATCGGTGCTGCGCACACTGGATTTCGGAAAACCGTGACACCTGGGGTTTTGGATTGGATGCCGGGCACTATCTGCTAGACCAGGGGTGTCAATCGGAGGGAACCGGTATGCCAGAACGTCAGGAGCAGCTTCGCGAGATCGACCCGGTCTGGTCGCAGATCACGAACGAAGCAGGCAAGGTTGTCTCGGACGAGCCACTTCTGGGTGGTCTCATTCATTCGAGCATTCTGCATCACCGCAGCCTGGAACAGGCCCTCGGATATCGGATTTCTCTCAAGCTGGCGTCCGGCGAAATGTCGGAACAGTTCCTGCGCGAGATCGCGGACCAGGGCTATGGCGAGGATCCCTGGCTGGGCGAGGCGGCGCGCGCCGATCTGGTCGCCGTTCTTGACAGGGATCCTGCATGTCACAGGCTTTTGCAGCCACTTCTCTTTTTTAAGGGATTTCAGGCGGTGCAGGCCTATCGACTCGGCCATTGGCTTTGGCTGAAGGGGCGGCGCGATCTGGCGTATTTTCTTCAGATGCGGGTCAGCGAGGTGTTCGGCATCGATATTCATCCCGGGGCAAAGATGGGTCGCGGGATAATGATCGATCATGCGCATTCCATCGTTATCGGCGAGACTGCGGTGGTGGGCGACAATGTATCGATGTTGCATTCTGTCACTCTAGGCGGGACCGGCAAGGAACACGACGACAGGCATCCGAAAATCGGCAACGGTGTGCTGATCGGGGCGGGGGCAAAGGTCCTAGGTAATATCAAGGTCGGCCACTGCTCGCGGATTGCCGCCGGCTCTGTCGTTCTGGAGGATGTTCCGCCGATGAAGACCGTTGCCGGGGTGCCGGCACGCATTGTCGGCGAAGCCGGCTGCGCACAGCCTTCGGTCAGCATGAACCATCTGCTGGGCGCTCAGGTCGGCCACTGAAGATCGAGACCCAGGCTTCGACCGACAGTCGGTGCGGAGCCTGGGTCTTTGCTTTGGTGTTCGCGGCCCGTGATGAAATTGCGCAGGTAAGCGTCGGTCCTCTGTCTAGACCATGACCGCACCGGACGTTCCGATTGCATCCTTTGTCGATGCGGCGCCCAGAAGCATCCTGTTGTGCGGTTCGCCCGACGGGATCATCGGAAAACAGTTTTCGTGCTTTTCCACCAGGCAATCGAAAACCACGGGCCCGTCGTGATGGATCATCTCAAGGATCGCATCATCGAGCGTCTGCGGATCTGAACACTGGATTCCCTTGGCGCCGAAGGCCTCTGCCAGTTTGACGAAGTCCGGCAAGCTTTCCGACCAGGAATGCGAATATCGTTCGCCATGCAGCAATTCCTGCCACTGGCGCACCATCCCGAGACGTTCGTTGTTGAGGATGAACTGCTTGACGGGCAGGCGATACTGCATCGCGGTGCCCAACTCCTGCATGTTCATCAACCACGATGCCTCGCCCGCCACATTTATGACCAGAGCGTCGGGAAATGCCATCTGTACCCCGACCGAGGCGGGAAACCCGTATCCCATGGTGCCGAGACCGCCCGACGTCATCCAGCGGTTGGGCGTCTCGAAATTCAGGTACTGCGCCGCCCACATCTGATGCTGCCCGACCTCGGTGGTGATGTATCTGTCGTAGCCCTTGGTCAGTTCCTCAAGCCGTTTGACCGCATATTGCGGCTTGATCGTCCTGCCCTCCTGCGCGAACTTGAGACAGTCGACCGCGCGCCACTTTTCGATCTTGCGCCACCAGCCTGCCATGGCGGCGTGGTTCGGTTTCAGACCCCGATCCTTCCAGACGGCGATCAGCTGTTCAAGAACATGGGTGACGTCACCGATGATCGGCATCTGGACGCGGATCACCTTGTTGATGGAGCTTGGGTCGATATCGATATGGGCCTTGATGGAATGCGGGCTGAAATCGGCCAGCCGCCCGGTGATTCTGTCGTCGAACCGCGCGCCGATGTTGACCATCAGATCGCAACCGTGCATCGCCATGTTCGCTTCGTACAAGCCATGCATTCCCAGCATCCCGAGCCATTGCTTGCCGGATGCAGGATAGGCCCCCAGACCCATCAGGGTGGATGTGACCGGAAAGCCGGTCAGTTCCGCCAATTCGCGCAGCAACGCACTGGCCCGCGGTCCTGAATTGATCACGCCGCCGCCGGTGTAGAAAATCGGCCGCTCTGCACGGGCCATCGCCTCGGCCAGATCGGCGATGGTGTCGGCATCGCCCTTCAGCCGGGGCTGATAATGGCTGACCTTGATCTTTTCCTTGGCCACATAGGTGCCGCTGGCAAACTGCACATCCTTGGGGATGTCCACAAGGACAGGACCCGGACGCCCCGATGTCGCGACGTGAAACGCCTCATGGATGACGCCGGACAGGCGGTCGGTCTCTTTCACCAGCCAGTTGTGCTTGGTGCAGGGGCGGGTGATGCCCACGGTGTCGGCCTCTTGAAACGCGTCGGTGCCGATCATGAATGTCGGGACCTGCCCGGTCAGAACGACGATGGGAATCGAGTCCATCAACGCATCGGTCAGCCCGGTGACCGCGTTGGTTGCGCCGGGGCCGGATGTCACGAGGCACACGCCCGGTTTGCCCGTGGCGCGTGCGTATCCCTCGGCCGCGTGAACCGCAGCCTGTTCGTGACGCACGAGCACATGGCGGACCGCGTTCTGCTGAAAGATCGCGTCGTAGATCGGCAACACGGCACCGCCGGGATACCCGAAGACCACTTCGACACCCTGATCCTTCAGCGCCCGGACAACCATCTCTGCCCCTGTCATCGCCTTTTTCATCCGTACATTCTCCGCTGTGTCATCCGTTCGAAAGGCTGTGTCGACCCCGGTACCGGACATAAAAAAACCCCCGTTTCAGCGGGGGCGCATGGGGTGCCTCAGGGGCGTCCGTCACCGGCCCATGCGCATTCGTCCCACTTCCGCTACGTCTACGTGATTATCGACGGACATAAATCATGCTCCTCTGACGGTACATAAGACAATATGGTCCGCCGGACCTGCCGTCAACCAGCACAACAAAAAATATGTCCCGAAAGCGACGGTTTCCGGTGTTTAGTTGCGTGATCCGATATGTTTTGAGAACTTTCGAAATACTGGCTTTGGCCTGGTCTTTCAGTTCTGGATTCTCTTTCGTCGGACTGCCGCGCCAATCGAAGGTTCCAACACTACGTCCCGGCCGCGCGCTTCATAGCTCAGCTCAGGGGGTCACCGACCCACGGCAGTGACATCGAAATGCCAAGGTGTACAACTATCGCCCGGTTCCCTGCAGAACCCCGTGTTCCAGTGCATAGCGGGTCAGACCCGCGGTGGTTGCGATGCCGAGCTTGCGCTTGATGTTCTTGCGGTGGGTTTCGACCGTGCGCACCGATATGTCCAGCGTGCCCGCCACATCCCTGTTCGACTGTCCCTGTGCCAGTTCCAGAAGGATGGTCTGTTCGCGCGATGTCAGAGGCACACGTCCCCCCGGCGTGCGCGTCGGCAGCAAGGATGCCTTGGCGCCGACGCACAGGTATTCATCGCCACGCATCACCGCATCGATGGCGGTCTTGATGTCATCGGTCGGCACATCCTTCAGGATATAGCCCCGCGCGCCATGGTGCAGCGCGGTGTTGATGTATTCGGGGCTGTCGTGCATCGACAGGATCAGCACCCGGGTCTCGGGACGGCGTTCCATGATGATTTCGGTCGCGGTCAGCCCGGTCACCCCCGGCATGTTGAGGTCAAGCAGCACCACATCCGGGGCCAGCTCGACAATCCGGTCGATCGCCGCCTGACCGCTGGACAGGGTCGCGACAACGTCGATGTCGTCGTAGCTGTCCAGGATCGCCTCGATCCCTTCGGCAACCATAGGGTGGTCGTCGACGATCATCACGCGGGTGGGGGTTGCTGTCATGCTGTGGCCTTGGATGGGCGGATTGGCGACAGAAGCTGGGTCAGCGGCACGTTCGCCTCGATTGTCGTGCCGCCGGGCGACGTCTGGATGCGCAGGGTGCCGTCGAGCTGTTCGATGCGTTCGGCCATGTTGCGAAGTCCGATTCCCATGCTGCCGGTGCGATGGCGGTCGTGTGCGCCGAAACCCGCGCCGTTGTCCTGTACGATCAGCGTGCCGCCCCGCTTGTGGCCGAACAGGCGCAATGTCACACAGGTCGCCCCGGCATGGCGTTCCACATTGGTTAGCGCCTCCTGTGCGATGCGGTAAAGGGCGATCTTCGCCTCCTGACTGAGCCGGTTCGTGAACACAACGGTTTCGAACTGGCACGAAATGCCGGTGCGGGCGCCGAATTCCTCTGTCAGGGCGTGCAGGGCCGGACCAAGACCCAGATCGTCGAGCACCCCGGGCCGGAGATCGCGGCTGATGCGCCGCACCTCCTGGATCGCGCCCGAAAGGCCCATGATGCCCTTGTCCAGGCTTTCGGACGCGCGCGCGTCGCCCATTCCCAGGCGGCGGCGGGTCAGTTCCAGCGCATAGCGCGCGCCGATCAGGATCTGTGAAATGCTGTCGTGAAGCTCGCGGGCCACCCGCCCGCGTTCCTCTTCCTGGGTGTCGACGATGCGTTGGGTCAATTGCTTCAGCCGCACATCGGCAAGCCTGCGTTCGCGAAAGTTGATGAACAGCCCCGAAAGGAACACCAGACCAAGGCAGATGAACGCAATCGCACCGATCTGCACGAATGTCCGGTCGATCCGCGTTTCCATGTCGGCACGCGCCTTGGCCACGGTCTGCAACACGTCGTCGATGAACACGCCGGTGCCCAGCGCCCAGCGCCAGCTTTGCAGCCCCGTGACATAGGTGACCATTTCCGCCGGTTCACCGGTGCTGGGCTTGGGCCACATGTATGTGTGATATCCGGCCCCGGCGCGGGCGATGCGGATCAGTTCGTCGGTGATCGGGACGCCGTTCGGATCGGTGTGGCCCGCACGGTTCTGGCCGATCAGGTCGGTCTGGCGGGGCGACACGATGGTGTTGCCGTCGTAATCGTAGACAAAATAGAACCCCTCCTTGCCGTAGATCATCGCCGCGAGGATCTGCGTGACGGCAAGTTTCGCCGCGGCGTCATCCGGCTGGGCGTTGCCGTAGATCGAGAAGAAGGAATTGCGCGCGAGGGTGACGTAGTTCTGCAATTCCGCCTTCTTCGCCTCGATCAACTGGGTTTCCAGCGCCGCGATCTCGCGCTCGGCCAACTGCCGTGACTGTCCGGCCACCAGAAGCGCGATCAGCGCCACAGCCACGATCAAGGGGACAGCGGCAAGCAGGCCCAGCTTCTGGCCATAGGACAGGCGGATCGGTATCAGGCGGCCGGGCAAGGCGATTCGCCCTTTTGTCGGTGCGGTTGGCGGGATCATACCGCGAACATGTCATCGCACGCGACAGGTTCCACCAAAAGGCGAATTCCGGATTTCAGCTTGGCGAATTAGATAGGATTGAGGGTTCATCTACGGGGTAGTGGGTATTGCGGAGCGGGCGGGCACCATTAGTGTGGCGCGACCTGAAACGATCCGCCCCCATACCGCGTCCGCGCAACGGTGCATGGTCCGGGGCATCCTAATGGGAGGACCTTTATATGGATCGTCGTTCTTTTCTTCGCACGTCCGCCATCGGCGGCGCCGCCGCAACCGCGCTGGCCGCACCGGCACTGGCGCAAAGCGGACGCACCCTTTCGATGGTCACGTCATGGCCGCGCGGCTTTGCCGTGCTGGACGATGCCGCAACCTATTTCAACGAAGCCGTCAACGCCATGTCGGGCGGTGATCTGATCATCGAAAAGAAGGCGCCCGGCGAACTGGTCGGCGCGTTCGAGGTGTTCGATGCCGTCACTGCCGGTCAGGCCGACATGTATCACACCGCCGAATACTATTTCATCGGCCAGCACCCCGGCTACGCCTATTATACGGCCGTGCCGTTCGGTGCGACAGCGCAGGAGCTGACCAACTGGTATTACCATGACGGCGGTCAGGAACTTCACGATGAGCTGGGTCAGATCTTTGGTCTGAAAGGCTTTCAGTGCGGCAATTCCGGTTCGCAGTCGGGCGGCTGGTTCCGCAACGAGATCAAGTCGGCGCAGGATCTGGCGGGATTGCGGTTCCGGATGCCGGGTATGGGTGGCGAAGTGCTCGGAAAACTGGGTGTGTCGGTGCAGAACATTCCCGGCGGAGAACTCTATCAGGCCCTGTCCTCGGGCGCGCTGGACGGGCTGGAATGGGTCGGACCCTTTGCCGACGAACGGGCAGGCTTCCAGGAGGTTGCCAAGGTCTATTACACGGCCGGCTTCCACGAGCCGGGGTCGGGCCTGTGCGCCGGTGTGAACCTGGATGTCTGGGAATCCCTGTCGGACCCCCACAAGGCGATCATAGACAACGCCTGCAAGGCGACAACCCAGTGGCAGCTGTCCAATACACTGGCCAACAACGGGGCGGCGCTGGCCCGCTTGCAGCAGCAGGGCGTTCGCACGCTGCAATTCAGCGACGATGTCTGGGACGCATTCGGCGCTGCATCAAAAGAAGTGCTGGACGCCTACATGGACGATGAGCTTTTCGCCCGCATCCGCGGATCGTTCGAGGCAAGCCTTGCCAAGTCGTCGGAATGGATCCAGGAATCCGACGGGTTCTTTGTGGCGCAGCGCAACCGCGTTCTCGCCAACGGCTGATTTCCACAGCATTCTAAATCCATGCCCCTCGCCGCCTTGTGCGGCGGGGGGATCGGCAGAATTTGCCGAACCCGGGCCCGCTTCAGGCGCAGTCCGGACTGGTTTGGGAGAAATTTCCGTTGGACTGGATCGGCTGGTTTTTCGTCAATATCGCCATGGCCCCGTGGAATCTGGTCCAGGCCCTGGTGCAACCGCATCTCTGGCTTGACTGGTCGGACGGGGCGGCGGTGATGCGGTTCGTCTATTATGGCGGTTCGGTCGAATTTTTCTTCGTTGTGCTGGTGTCCCTTGGCGTGCTGACGGCGGTGGGCATCTGGAATCACCGCGTGATGTGGGGGGTGGTCCGGGGACTGGAGGCGTTTGCCAACGGCATCGGCAGGTTCGCCGCGTGGGCCGGTCTCTTGATGGTGCTGCAACAGATCGTCATCGTCTTCGTGCAGCGGATCTTTCTCGAAGCGCAGATCGGCTTCGGCTTTGGTGTCGGGTTCACCAAGGACATCAGCTGGTACGCCGAGGAACTGAAGCTTTACAATGCTCTCATCGTCTGTCTCTGCGCCGCGTATACTTTCGTTCAAAACGGCCATGTTCGGGTCGATCTGGTCTATTCCGTCGTCGGTTACCGCGCGAAAAAGATGATCGACATGTTCGGATCGGTCTTTTTCATGATGACCGGCGCCGTCGTCACCTGGATGTACGCGTGGTATTTCCTGTGGCGCCATCTGATCACGCCCAAGGTTTCGGCTTCCGACACCTATGTGCAACTGGTCGAGCGCAAGGCCCGGGCGTTCCGCTGGAACGTCGAGACGATCGGTTTTTCGCCCAACGGCTTCAACGCCTATTTCCTGTTCAAGATCTTGCTGGTGGTCTTTGCCGGCATGATCTTCCTGCAGGCGGTCGCATTCCTCTACCGCTCCTATCTGGAACTGCGAGAGGGCGAGGCGAGCGAGGGAAAATATCTGGACAGGGACGTGCTGGGGGACGAGCAGGCCGGACCGGCCGCTCAGGTTCACTAGGACGGGTAAGGATACCCATACATGCTATTCGGAATTGACGGCGTCGAAATCGGCCTGATCATCGTGTTTCTCTGTCTGTTCGGCGGGATCCTCACAGGGTTTCCGGTGGCATTCGCGATCTCCGGTGCGGCGGTCATATCCTTCACCATCATCGCCGCACTGGATTCGGCGGGGTTGCTGATCCACCAGGCGATAGACACCGGATCCGCCGAATACGCGCAACTTCTGTCCCAGGGTGTGGGGCGCGAATTCATCTCGATCTTCCGCTATCCGGATTTGCCGAGGCTGGGTGAGCCTGTGTTCCTCGACGGCTGGGTCACGGCGCTGGACCGCAACATTTCATTCTTCGTCAACAGGATCAACGAACGGGTTCTGGCAGGGCAGAGCATCGAGACGCTGCTGGCGGTCCTGATGTTCGTGCTGATGGGCATCACGCTGGAACGCTCGCGCATCGCCGAGGATCTGCTGACCACCATGGCACGGGTGTTCGGCCCGCTGCCCGGCGGTCTGGCTGTGTCCGTCGTCGTCGTCGGCGCGTTCCTTGCCGCATCGACCGGTATCGTCGGCGCCACCGTCGTCACCATGGGCCTGCTGTCGTTGCCGACGATGCTGCGCAACAACTATTCGCCGGAACTGGCGACCGGTGTCATCGCGGCGGCGGGCACGCTGGGCCAGATCATCCCGCCATCCATTGTGATCGTCCTTCTGGGCACGCTGGCGGGCGATCTGTATTCGCGTGCGCAAGAGGAACGGGCCCAGTCCTTCGGATGTAGCGATGCGCTGACATATCTCGGCGAGCCCGCGGTCGTCTCTGTCGGCACCCTGTTTCAGGCCGCACTCTTGCCGGGAATCCTGCTGGCGGTTCTCTATGGTCTGTACGCATTCGGCTACGCGCTTTTCAATCCGTCCAAGGCACCTGCCGTCGATCTGGACGAGGCCATCGGCGGCGAAATCGTCACGCGCCGCGAAAGCCTGACCTGGTTTCTGGCCGTTCCCATGGCCATCGTACTTGGCGCCATCGCGCTGGGCCAGTTCGGCGGCGCCGGATCGCAGGAAGTCCGTGTATCGAGCTTTTCGCTGGCCGGAGAATCGGCGTCGCTGCGCACCGGGGTGGGTCCCGATTGCCAGGCCGCGATGATCCAGCTGCACGGGCAGGCCGCCTGGGACCGGGCATTGGCAGAGCAGGCCGAGATCGACGCGGCGGGCGGGGTCCAGCAGAGCCGCACGCTCAGCGACGATGAGATCTTCGAGGCGCGGGCCGCCAAGGTGGCCAGTGCGGCACCCATCGGCACCGGATCGTTGACGATGGTGGTGCTGTTCGCCCTGATGCTGGCGGTGGCGCGGGGCGTTTCGCCGTCGTCTGACGCGCGGCCGCTGATCGTGGGCGCCATCG
>JBGTLJ010000327.1:0-2961 GCA_041744175.1 Oceaniglobus sp.
TCGGCGTCGCGCAGCACGCCGCCGGTGACGATCACCCGGCACCCCGGGTTGCCCGACAGGATGCGCGCGACATTCATGTTGTTGGTCACGACGGTCAGTCCGGCATGGGTCAGCAGATCGCCCGCCACCGCCTCGGTCGTGGTGCCGATGTTCAGACAGACGGCGCTGGCAGAGGGGATGCAGGCGGCGCAAGCCCGGGCGATCGCGGCCTTGCCCGTGTGGTTCAGGGCGCGCCGCGCCTCGTATTCGATGTTGACGGTGCCCGCAGCGGGAATTGCCCCGCCATGCACCCGCTCCAGCTTGCCCATGGCGGCAAGATCGGAAAGGTCGCGCCGGATGGTCTGGTGGGTGACGTCGAAACGCGCCGCCAGACCTTCAACCGTGACCATGCCGTCACGCCGGGCGATCTCCAGAATTTCAGGGTGACGGAATGTCTGGGCCATGGTTTTCCCGCTGATCGCCTTCACCCTAGCGATCCACGCGCACCGAAACAACCATCACGGCGGCTCGCTTTCGTTCGAACGTTGCAAAGCGAAGGCAAACGAACATTTCGGGGTTCCTTTTGGTGTCGCCTTGCGGCATACCCGATGGCAGGGATTCGAGACCGTGATCGGGATTGCGCCGCGGGGCCGCCCGAACCGGGATAAATCGTCGCTTACCCGACGCCGGGGTTGCGCACGGGGTGCGTTCGGGACGATGCTGAACCAAAGTCGGCGCAACGACGCCGGATGCCGCCGCAAACATGCGGACGCCAAGATGCCGCCGCCGATGTGCGGCGCCCTGGGGGAGGGAACGATGACGCTGGAACTGAAAGGCGTGTCCAAGGTCGTGGGGGCCGAAACGCATATCCACCCCACCGACCTGACCCTGCAGAAGGGCACGATGAACGTGCTTCTGGGTCCGACGCTGGCGGGCAAGACGTCGCTGATGCGGCTGATGGCCGGGCTAGATGCACCCGCGACCGGGCGGATCGTCTGGCAGGGCGACGACGTGACGGGGATGCGCGTGCAGGACCGAAAGGTCGCCATGGTCTATCAGCAGTTCATCAACTACCCATCGATGACCGTCTACGACAACATCGCGTCGCCCCTGCGCCTGATGGGGGTGGACGCCGCCGAGATCGAGCGCCGCGTGAACGAGACGGCGGATATCATGAACCTCGGGCCGATGCTGAAACGCAGGCCGCTGGAATTGTCCGGAGGCCAGCAGCAGCGCTGTGCCCTGGCGCGCGCGCTGGTCAAGAACGCGGGCCTTGTGCTGCTCGACGAACCGCTGGCAAACCTGGATTACAAGCTGCGCGAGGAATTGCGCGTCGAGATCCCGAAGATCTTCGAGAAATCCGGCGCGATCTTCGTCTATGCTACGACCGAGCCGGAAGAGGCGCTTTTGCTGGGCGGCAACTGCGCAACCCTGTGGGAAGGTCGCGTGACCCAGTTCGGCCCCACCCCGACGGTCTACCGCCAGCCCGCCGACGCGACCACGGCGCGGGTGTTTTCCGACCCGCCGATGAATTTCCTGACCCTGACCAAGACGGGCGGCATGCTGGCGTTCGGCGACGATGTCACCGCAGCGACGACGGGCGCGCTTGCCGATCTGGCAGACGGGAGTTACCGCGCCGGGTTTCGGCCCAACCACCTGGAGCTTGACCGCCGGACCGAGGATTCGCTCGGGTTCGACGCCATGCTGGCGGTGACCGAACTGACCGGATCGGAAACGTTCCTGCATCTCGGCTACGGCGGCGAACGCTGGGTCGGTCTGATCCACGGGGTGCACCGGCTGGAGCTTGGCAAGCCCCTGAAGGTCTGGCTCGACCAGAGGCATGTCTACATCTTCGCGACCGACGGCCAGCTTGTCGCGCCCGCCGCCTATGCGCTCGCGGCCTGAGGGGGAACGATGGCAAAGATCACGCTCGACAATCTCGCCCATTCCTATCTCAAGGCGCCGAAATCCGATGACGATTTCGCGCTGAAGGAACTGAACCACGACTGGGTCGATGGTGAGGCCTACGCGCTTCTCGGGGCGTCGGGCTGTGGCAAGTCCACGTTGCTCAACATCATCTCGGGGCTGCTGCATCCGTCGCAGGGCCGCATCCTGTTCGACGGCAAGGACGTGACGCACGCGCCCACGGCACAGCGCAACATCGCCCAGGTGTTCCAGTTTCCCGTGGTCTACGACACGATGACGGTGCGCGCCAATCTGGCCTTTCCGCTGGAGAACCGGGGCGCCGATCCGGCCTACGTGGCCGCCCGGGTCCAGGACATCGCGGCGATGATCGGGATGCAGGACGTCCTGGACCGAAAGGCGCGCGGCCTGACCGCCGATGCCAAGCAGAAGATCAGCCTCGGGCGCGGGATGGTGCGCGAGGATGTGAATGCGCTGCTGTTTGACGAACCGCTCACGGTAATCGACCCGCACATGAAATGGGAACTGCGCACCCAGCTGAAACAGCTGCACCGGGATTTCGGCCACACGATGATCTATGTCACCCACGATCAGACAGAGGCTCTGACCTTCGCCGACAAGGTGGTGGTGATGTACGACGGCCGGGTTGTCCAGATCGGCACCCCGGAGGATCTGTTCGAAACGCCCGCGCATACCTTCGTGGGCTATTTCATCGGCTCGCCCGGAATGAACGTGCTGCCGGCAACGGTGGACGGCGCGGTGGCGCATGTGGATGGCGGCGCGGTGCCGCTGTCGGGCGGCTATGGCACCCCCAGGGGCAACATCGAAATCGGCGTTCGTCCGGAATACGTGCGGCTTTCGGCCACCGAAGGCTTGCCGGTGACGATCCGGCGGATCGAGGATGTGGGCCGACACAAGATCGTGCGCGCCACCCTTGCGGGCCGCGAGATCAACGTCATCGCGGGCGAGGCAGACGATATCGGTGCCGACATGACGCGGGTGGTGTTCGACCCCGCCCGCATCAACGTCTATGCCGACGACTGGCGCCTCGCCCCCTCC
>JBGTLJ010000328.1:0-2019 GCA_041744175.1 Oceaniglobus sp.
CGGGGATCTGCGAACCGCCCCCCGTGAGCACGATCTGCTCGATGCTCTCCTCGGCTGCGGCGGCGCCGACTGAGGCGCGGGCACCCGCGCCCAGACCTTCGGTGACCTTGATGCCCAGCTGGACCCGGTTTTCCGCCATCGTCTGCTGAAGCGCCTGGGCGTCGGTGTTGGCAACGACGAAGTCGACACCGTCAAGCTGCTTTTCGATCATGTTGTTGACCGCGTTGCCACCCGCCCCGCCGACACCGAAAACGGTGATGCGCGGCTTGAGGTCGTCGTGGCCGGGCATTGAGAGGTTCAAAGTCATTTTTGCATCCGCCTGTTCTGCTTGCCCGCACCGCGCGGGTCGTTTTTGTCCCAAATTTTCCTAATTCTAGACGGCGTTATCGCTGTCGTCACGTAAAAAAGGGAGATTTGCCGCTAAATCTAGGCAATTTCTTGCCGTAATCACCGCTATTTCGGTCCCGATACCCGATTTAGCGTTCACCAGTTGTCCTTGAACCACTTGACCGCGCGCTTGAGCGAGCGGGCGGGATAGCGGTCGGCCGGAATGTCAAAGTCCCACCATTCGTCCTGGGGGTGCGCCGCGAACAGGCACAGACCCACCGCGCTGGCGAACCCCGCCCCCGTCGCCGCCTGGGGCAGCCCCTGCACCCGCAGCGGGCGGCCGATGCGGACCTGCTGTCCAAGGATCTTTGGCGCGAGCCCGTCGAGCCCGGGGATCTGCGAACCGCCCCCCGTGAGCACGATCTGCTGGCTGCGCAGATGTTCGAAACCGGCGCCGTCCAGCCGGGCGCGGACCTCTTCGAGGATCTCCTCCACCCGGGGCCGCATGATGCCGATCAGTTCGGCCCGCGACACCGTGCGCCGGTCATGTTCCCAGTCTCCGGTTTCGCCGCCGATCTCGATCAGGTCGCGGTCGTCCATTCCGGTGGCAACGACCCCGCCATGCACGGTCTTGAGCCGTTCCGCCATGCCCAGCGGCACGCCCAGCCCCTTGGAGATGTCGCCGGTCACGTGATCGCCGCCGATGGCGACGGTGTCGGCAAAGATCATGTGCTTTTTCATGAAGATCGACACCCCGGTGGCACCGCCTCCCATGTCGACGCAGGCCGCGCCAAGTTCCTGTTCGTCTTCCACCAGCGACGAAATTCCCGACGCGTAGGCGGACGAGGCAAGCCCGGCCAGTTCCAGATCGCAGCGTTTGATGCAGTAGAGCAGGTTGGAGATCACGTTGCCGTCCACAGTCAGCAGGTGCATGTCGCAGGCCAGCCGGCTGCCGATCTGGCCGCGCGGATCTGAAAGCCCCGAGCGGTGGTCAAGCGCGAAGTTCACCGGCTGGGCGTGCAGCACCTCGCGCCCGGGGCCGAAATCCGGCACGTCGCAGGCGGCCATGGCAAGGGCGATGTCCTGTTCGCGCACGGTGGCGCCTTCGACCTCGACCTCGCCCGCGAGACCGTAGGACCGGGGCGTGCCCCCGGCCAGACAGGCGATCACATGATCGACACGCACATTGGCCATCTTCTGCGCCGCCTGGATCGCGGTGCGGATCGCGCGTTCCGTCTCCTGGATCGCGTCCACCTCTCCGAACCGCATGCCGCGCGACCGGGTCGTGGCCGCGCCGATGATGCGAAAGCTGCTTTGCCCGGCAAGCGAGCCGATGCCGTCGCTGTCGCGGAATTTCTCCGGCCCGTCGAAGCGCAGCACCAGGCAGGCGATCTTCGACGTGCCCACATCAAGGATCGCGATCACGCCGCGTTGCATGGCGGCGCGGCGCATTGCGCGCATCGCGCGCTGGGATTCGTAAAGGTCCCTCATGTCAGTCCGCTCCCAGTTCGATGAGTCGCATTTCGCGCAGTGTGGCGGCGGACCAGTCGGCCAGCCGGACTGTCGGGCGTTCGACATTGCGCATGTCGATGTCAATCACATCGCGCGAAAGCAGGTCCTGCGCGCCGTTCAGCGCCATCACCTGTTCCAGCGCGGGAAGCGGATCGGCCTCCGGCAGCAGGATCGTCTGAC
>JBGTLJ010000329.1:0-4546 GCA_041744175.1 Oceaniglobus sp.
GTGCCGATGATGGGCTGGCTGGTCTCGCGCATCGTCGCACCCGTTGCCGGCTGGGACAGGCGCATCCGTGCCAATCTGGCTCATGTTCTGCCCGGCCTGCCCGAACCGGAAATCCGCCGCCTGGTCCGCGCGGTGCCCGACAATGCCGGGCGCGCCCTGATCGAGATGTATTCGGGCGCGGAGTTCAAATCGCGAATGGGCACCATACCGCTGGGCGGCCCCGGCCTCTGTGCCCTGAAACGGGCCCGGGATTCGCACAGGCCCGCAATCCTCGTCACCGGCCATTTCGGCAACTACGACGTTCCCCGCGCGGCGCTGACCGCCCAGGGATTTCCCATGGCGGGCCTCTACCGCGACATGAAGAACCCCCGCTTCAACGAGCATTACGTCAGGGCGATGCGCGCAATGTCCGAACCGGTCTTTCCCGCAACCCGCAAGGGGCTGGCCGGGTTCATCAGTCATCTGAAAAAGGGCAATTCCATCGGCATGCTGATCGACGTCTATGCACCCGAAGGCGCGAAGGTGTCGTTCTTTGGTCAGATCGCACCTACCGCGACTTCCGCTGCCGAATGGGCACTGAAATATGACGCGGTGCTGATCCCGGCCTACGGGGTACGGCGCGACGACGGCATGGGCTTTGACATCGTGATCGACGCACCGATCCCCCATTCAGACCCCGAAACCATGACCCAGGCCCTGAACGACAGTCTCGAATCTATGGTACGCCGCCATATGGATCAGTGGTTCTGGATCCACCGCCGGTGGAAGCCGGAGGATCAGCGCCGCCGCGCCGCCGCCGTCACTCCAGCCGCGCCGCCGCCATTACCGGTCCGGATCCCGCCTTCTGAATGATCACCGCCGCCGGGCCCTTGGGCGCGGCGACTTCAAGGTACAGCGGCGCTGCGCCGTCCCATTCGCCCAGAACCGAAATGTCGCGTACGACATTGTGGTAGGTAAAGGTGTTGCCGACATTCTCACCACGATCAATTTCGACAGTCTCGACAGGCGAAAACGCGGCGACCTGCACGATCATCCGCCCGATCGCCTTGCCCGCCACACGCGCCTCGACAATCAGTTTTTTACCCGCGCGGCGTACCGACAGCTTGACGGGATCTGGCAGGGCGCGATGCGCCTGGATGAGATCGGCCAGTTCCATCGGCCGATATCCTACCACATGATCCTGCCCCGCGACGATGAACTGGGGGGTGTAGATCGTCCGCTCGCCCGCGGCCTTGGCATAGTGCTTTTGCCGCTTGGTGTTTGCCGGGCTGCCGAAAACGTCCTTCCAGCCGATATAGTCCCAGTAATCCACATGCAGCGAAAGTGCGATGACATCGACACGTCCGGCAAGTTCGCCCAGCAACTTGTCGGCGGGCGGGCAGGACGAACAGCCTTGCGATGTGTAGAGTTCGACCACCACAGGCTGTTCGCCGGCCCTTGCGGCCACTGTCCATCCCGTCAGAGCGATCAACGCTGCCGCAATAAGTTTTCGCATGCCCCACCTTTTCTCACCACCACCCTTGCCTAGACAGCGACCCCCGGAATGACCAATCAAGGTTTAGCGAGGGGTCATGAAACAATCCATCCAATCGAGCGCAGTTCACGCGGCGACGCTGCTGGCATTTTCCGGTGTGCGACAGTATACGAAGCATCACACCCTTTCGGTCGCTGTCGTTTTGCTTGATAGTTCCAAAAACCCGGCGCAGCCCTGATTTTAACGGAGAACCCGATGACCATCCAGGTAGGACACGACACGTCCAAAACCCGTACGACACTCACCGTCGGGGACCGCAAGATCGCCTATTACTCGATAGAGGCGGCGGAAAAGGCGGGGCTGGGGGATTTTTCGAAATTGCCGGTCGCGCTTCGGGTGGTGCTGGAAAACATGTTGCGCTTCGAGGATGGCAAGACCGTCCACACCGACGACATAAGGGCGTTTTCCGACTGGGCGTCAAACGGCGGCCGGACCAGCCGGGAAATCGCCTATCGCCCGGCCCGCGTGCTGTTGCAGGATTTCACCGGCGTTCCGGCCGTGGTGGACCTGGCCGCAATGCGGGATGCGATCATATCGCTGGGCGGTGACGCGGAAAAGATCAATCCGCTCAACCCCGTGGATCTGGTCATCGACCATTCGGTGATGATTGACGAATTCGGCAATCCCCGCGCCTTCCAGATGAACGTGGACCGGGAATACGAACGCAACATGGAACGCTACACGTTCCTCAAATGGGGCCAGTCGGCGTTCAACAATTTCCGCGTCGTGCCGCCCGGCACCGGTATCTGTCACCAGGTCAACCTTGAATACCTTGCCCAGACCGTCTGGGCAGACACCGACCAGAACGGCGAGATGGTCGCCTATCCCGATACGCTGGTGGGCACCGACAGCCACACCACTATGGTCAACGGCGCCGCTGTCCTTGGCTGGGGCGTCGGCGGGATCGAGGCCGAGGCGGCGATGCTGGGGCAGCCGATTTCCATGCTGATCCCCGAAGTGATCGGGTTCAAGTTGTCCGGCACCATGCCAGAGGGCACCACCGCCACCGATCTGGTGCTGAAGGTGGTCGAGATGCTGCGCAAGAAGGGCGTCGTCGGCAAGTTCGTGGAATTCTACGGCGACGGCTTGGACAACGTGCCGTTGGCAGACCGTGCGACGATCGGCAACATGGCCCCCGAATACGGTGCCACCTGCGGATTTTTCCCCATCGACGCGGAAACCCTGCGCTACCTCGATACGACGGGACGCGAAAAGGACGCCATCGCGCTGGTCGAGGCCTATGCACAGGCCAACGGGATGTGGCGCCACGAGGGCTATGATCCGGTCTACACCGACACGCTGGAACTGGACATGTCCACCGTCGTGCCAGCAATTTCCGGCCCCAAGCGCCCGCAGGATCACATCGCCCTGACCGAGGCGGCAGACGCTTTCGCGGCCTATGTAAAGGGCCAGCGCGAGGGCAAGCAGCCGACCGAGCGGGCCGAGGTCCGCTGGGAGGGCGAAGGCGGTCAGCCCGATCCGGTGGATATTCCCGGCGATGTCGGCCACCACAACCGCGGGTTCGTGCACGGCAAGGACGGCGATTTCCAGATGCACGACGGCTCCATCGTCATCGCTTCGATCACGTCGTGCACGAACACCTCCAATCCCTATGTGATGATCGGCGCGGGACTGGTCGCGCGCAAGGCCCGCGCCCTGGGCCTGAACCGCAAACCCTGGGTCAAGACCTCGCTCGCGCCCGGATCGCAAGTGGTCAGCGCCTATCTTGAAGCCGCGGAGTTGCAGGACGATCTCGACGCCATCGGCTTCAACCTGGTGGGCTATGGCTGCACCACCTGCATCGGCAATTCCGGCCCCCTGGAACCGGCGATCAGCATGGCGATCAACGACAACGACCTGATCGGCGTGTCGGTCCTGTCGGGCAACCGCAACTTCGAAGGCCGGATCAGCCCCGATGTGCGCGCCAATTACCTCGCCTCGCCGCCCTTGGTGGTGGCCTATGCGCTGGTGGGCGACATGAACGTCGACATCACCACCGCCCCGCTGGGTCAGGACCAGAACGGCAACGACGTGTTCCTCAAGGACATCTGGCCCAGCGCGAAGGAAATCGCCGAACTGGTGGAAAAGACCGTGACGCGCGAGGCGTTCCAGAGCAAATATGCCGATGTCTTCAAGGGCGACGAGAAATGGCAGGGGGTCGAAACAACCGACAGCCAGACCTACGACTGGCCTTCGGGATCGACCTATGTGCAGAATCCACCCTATTTCGAAGGCATGGGCAAGGACCCGGGCAAGATAAGCAACGTCATCGACGCCAAGGTTCTGGCGATCCTCGGGGACATGATCACCACCGATCACATTTCGCCCGCCGGATCGTTCAAGGAAACCTCCCCCGCCGGCGCCTATCTGATGGACCGGCAGGTGGCGCCGCGCGAATTCAACAGCTACGGTTCGCGGCGCGGCAACCATCAGGTGATGATGCGCGGCACCTTCGCCAACATCCGCATCAGGAACGAGATGCTGGATGGCGTCGAAGGCGGATATACCCTCGGCCCCGACGGCGAACAGACCTCGATCTATGACGCCGCCATGGCCTATCAGGATGCGGGCACGCCGCTGGTGATCTTTGCGGGCGAACAGTACGGTGCCGGCTCGTCGCGCGACTGGGCCGCCAAGGGCACGGCCCTGCTGGGCGTCAAGGCGGTGATCGCCGAAAGCTTTGAGCGTATTCACCGCTCCAACCTCGTCGGGATGGGCGTCATCCCGTTCGAATTCACGGGCGGCGACACCCGCAAGTCTCTCAAGCTGACCGGCGCGGAAACCGTCAGCATCAGCGAACTGGAGGGCGACATCAGACCCAGCGCCCTGGTTCCCTGCACCATCACCTACGCGGACGGCACCAGGAAAGAGATCACGCTGAAAAGCCGGATCGATACGGCGGTCGAGATCGAATACATTGAAAACGGCGGCGTGCTGCACTACGTCCTGCGCAGCCTCGCCAAAGCCGCCTGATTCCTGATGCGCCCCCGTCACGGGGGGGCGCACCCCCCC
>JBGTLJ010000330.1:0-3550 GCA_041744175.1 Oceaniglobus sp.
GCCCCATGAGCGACCAGACCTGGCGCCAGTGGCTGTTGACCGAAACGCCCACATCCCGGCGTCACGCGCGAATGGGATCGCTCTACAAGGGGTGGCTTTCGTTCCGGGGCAATTCCATGGCGATGGTGGGGCTCGGGATCCTGGTGTTTCTCGGGCTCGTGGCGGCCTTCGCGCCGCTGATCTCGCCCCACAGCCCGTTCACACAGGATCTTGGCAACCGTCTGCAACCGCTCTGGAGCGACGGCCATCTCCTCGGCACCGACAGTCTGGGCCGCGATATCCTGTCCCGGCTGATCCATGGTTCGCGGATCACGCTCTACATCGTCGCACTGGTGGCATTGATCGCGCCCGTCGCGGGTTTGCTGATCGGCACCGTCGCGGGATATGTCGGCGGCTGGACCGACACGGTGCTGATGCGCATCACCGACATTTTCCTCGCATTCCCCCGGCTGGTGCTGGCGCTCGCCTTTGTCGCGGCCCTTGGTGCGGGGATCGAGAACGCGGTGCTGGCGATCTCCCTCACCGCCTGGCCGCCCTATGCAAGGATCGCCCGGGCCGAAACCCTGACCATCCGCGGGTCGGACTACATCAGCGCGATCCGCCTGCAGGGGGCCGGACCGCTGCGCATCATCACGAAACACATCTGGCCGCTGTGCATTTCCTCGCTTATCGTCCGGGTGACGCTGGACATGGCCGGGATCATCCTTGCCGCGGCGGGTCTCGGGTTTCTCGGGCTCGGCGCACAGCCCCCGAGCCCGGAATGGGGCGCGATGATTTCCGAAGGACGGCGGTTCATCCTGGATTACTGGTGGGTCGCCACGATGCCCGGTCTGGCGATCTTTACCGTCAGCCTCGCGTTCAACCTTCTGGGCGACGGGCTGCGCGATGTGCTCGATCCCAAGGACAGCGGCCAGTGACCCTGCTGGATGTAGAGAACCTGTGGGTGAAATTCCCCACCCGACAGGGGATCTTCGATGCGGTGCGCGGCGTGTCGTTCACCCTGGGCAAGGAGCGTCTGGGGATCGTCGGCGAATCCGGCAGCGGCAAATCGATGACGGGCCGCGCGATCCTGCGGCTGATCCGGCCGCCGGGCATCGTCGAGGCGGATCATGTTTCGCTTGGGGGGCACAACCTGCTGGAGCTGTCGGAACGCGACATGCGCGCGGTCAGGGGGCAGCGGATTTCCATGGTGATGCAGGACCCCAAGTTTTCGCTCAACCCCGTGATGACCGTGGGCGACCAGCTGATCGAGGCCTATCGCCTGGCCCACAAGTCCCGGCGCCGCGGCGCGCGGCAAGCATCGCTGGATGCGTTGTCGTCGGTGTCGATCCGCGATCCCGAACGGGTGATGCGCGCCTATCCGCACGAGATGTCGGGCGGCATGGGCCAGCGCATCATGATCGCCATGATGCTGATCCCGGGCCCGCAGATCCTGATCGCGGACGAACCCACTAGCGCGCTGGACGTCAGCGTCCAGCGTCAGGTGCTGTCGATCATGGACGATCTTGTGACATCGCGGGGCATGGGTCTGATCTTCATCAGCCACGATCTGAACCTTGTCGCCGATTTCTGCGACCGGGTGCTGATCATGTATGCGGGGCGCGTGGTCGAGGTATGTCAGGCCGACAAGCTGCACGAGGCGACGCATCCCTACACCCGCGGGCTTCTGAACTCGCTTCCGCGACTGGATCAGCCGCGCGCCAAGCTTGAGGTTCTGAAACGCGATCCCGCATGGTCCGACGCCCCGAGCGTCAGCGGCCGGGCATGAGCATGCTGGAGATCAGGGGCCTGAACGTCTGGTTCGGTCACGGGCGCGACCGGGTCGATGCCGTGCAGGATGCGACCTTTTCGGTCGGAGAGGGCGAATCGTTCGGTCTTGTCGGGGAATCCGGATCCGGCAAATCGACGATCCTGCGCGCGATCACCGGGCTGGCCCCGCAATGGGACGGCAGCATCACCGTCGACGGTGCCATGTTGATCCAGAAACGCGTCAAGGCCTTCTACAAGACTGTGCAGATGGTGTTTCAGGATCCCTATGCCTCGTTGCATCCGCGCCATTCGGTCGATGCGGTGCTGGGAGAGACCCTGCATCTGCACGGATTTTCAGACATCGATAGCCGGGTCGTGAAACTGCTTGACGATGTGGGGCTGGGACAGAAATTCCGGTTCCGCTATCCTCACCAGCTTTCGGGGGGACAGCGCCAGCGGGTGGCGATTGCCCGCGCACTGGCGGGCGAACCGCGGATCCTGCTGCTGGACGAACCCACCTCGGCGCTGGACGTCTCGGTGCAGGCGGAAATCCTCAACCTTCTTACAGACTTGCGCGCCGAACATGGGCTGACCTATGTCATGGTGTCCCATGACCTCGCGGTGGTCGGGCATATGTGCGCGCGTCTCGCGGTGATGAAGGACAGCCGGATCGTCGAGGTGATGGATGTGGACAACCTGCGTCAAAACAGGGCACAGCACCCCTATTCGCAGGAGCTGCTGCGTAATTCGATCGGGGCGTAGGCCCCCGGAACCGGGAGGATATCGCCATGCTGATCGGCCTGCACCATGTGCAACTGGCCATGCCGAAGGGCGGCGAGGATGATGCGCGCGCATTCTATGGCGGCATCCTGCGGCTTTACGAACAGGCAAAGCCCGAACCGATCGCGGCCAAGGGCGGCTGCTGGTTCGAGGCGGGCACGGTGCGTGTCCACCTTGGCATCGAAACCCCTTTCGCCCCGGCGAAAAAGGCCCATCCGGCGTTCCTCATCGCATCGCTCGAGGTGATGCGCGACCGGCTCGACGATGCGGGTGTCGCGTATGAGGCGGGCGACGACTATCCCGGGATCCGGCGGATCTATGTCAGCGATCCCTTCGGCAACCGGCTGGAGCTTCTGGAACGTGTCGGCTGAGGGCCCGGGCCTGGCCGATCTGGCGGTCCTTGGCATCGCGCCGGATCGCTGTCTGATCGGCGGCGAATGGGGCGCGCCGTCGTCGGGCCGGACACTGACCCTGCACAACCCGTCCGATGGCAGCGTCCTTTGCGACATCGCAGAGGGCGGTGCAGAGGACATCGACTGTGCCGTTCAGGCCGCCAAAACCGCGCTGCACGGGGAATGGGGCCGCACGACCGCGCTGCGACGCGGCAGGATCCTGTCTGCGATCGGTCGGCTGGTGCTGGAGAATATCGAAGAGCTTGCAACGCTCGAGGCGCTGGATGTCGGCAAGCCGCTGACACAGGCCCGCGCCGATGCCGTTGCCCTTGCGCGGTATATGGAATTCTACGCCGGGGCCGCCGACAAGGTCCATGGCGCCACGATTCCCTATCTTGACGGATACACCGTCTATACGCTGCGCGAACCGCACGGCGTGACGGGGCACATCATCCCCTGGAACTATCCGATGCAGATCATCGGGCGGTCCGTGGGCGCGGCGCTGGCCATGGGCAACGCCTGTGTCCTGAAACCGGCGGAACAGGCCTGTCTGACGGCGCTGGCCTTTGGCGAACTGGCCCGGCGTGCGGGGCTGCCGGCCGGTGCGCTGAACATCGTGCCGGGGCTGG
>JBGTLJ010000331.1:0-20714 GCA_041744175.1 Oceaniglobus sp.
GGGCGTGGAGCGCGGCCAGGTGCTGTGCAAGCCCGGTTCGGTCAAGCCGCACACCAAGTTCGAGGCCGAGGCGTACATCCTGACCAAGGAAGAGGGCGGGCGCCACACGCCGTTCTTCGCCAACTACCGCCCGCAGTTCTACTTCCGCACCACGGACGTGACCGGCACGGTGATGCTGGCCGAGGGCACCGAGATGGTAATGCCGGGCGACAACGTGTCCTTCGGGGTGGAACTGATCGCGCCGATCGCCATGGAACAGGGGCTGCGCTTCGCGATCCGCGAGGGCGGACGCACCGTCGGCGCCGGGGTCGTCAGCAAGATCACCGACTAGCGGCGTGATGGGGCAGGGCCCCATCCCGACCGCACCTTGCATGATGGGGCACCACCCGATCCTGCATCGACAAAACAAGAGGTTCGACGTGGCGGCATCAATCCTGGTGTCTCCACCTCTCAATCCCTAAAGCCGCGAAAGGCAACCGCAATGGCCGCCAGCCAAAATATCCGCATCCGGCTCAAGGCGTTCGATTACCGCGTTCTGGATGCCAGCACGCAGGAAATCGTCAACACCGCAAAACGGACGGGCGCCGCCGTCCGCGGGCCGATCCCGCTGCCGAACAAGATCGAGAAATTCACCGTTCTGCGTGGACCCCACGTCGACAAGAAATCCCGGGATCAGTTCGAGATCCGCACGCACAAGCGCCTGCTCGACATCGTCGATCCGACCCCCCAGACCGTGGACGCGCTGATGAAGCTCGACCTGGCTGCCGGTGTCGACGTCGAGATCAAGGTATAGGGAGGGCACCTGATATGTTGCGCTCTGGCGTTATCGCGAAAAAAGTCGGCATGACCCGGCTCTTCATGGACGACGGGAAGCAGATCCCCGTGACCGTCCTCCAACTCGACGGCCTGCAGGTCGTGGCCCAGCGGACGACCGAGCGGGACGGCTACACCGCTGTTCAACTCGGTGCCGGCACCGCCAAGGTGAAGCGGACCAGCAAGGCCATGCGCGGCCATTTCGCTATTGCCTCGGTCGAACCGAAGCGCAAGATCGCGGAATTCCGCGTCGCCGCCGAGAACCTGATCGACGTCGGTGAGGAAATCACCGCCAACCACTATTTCGAGGGTCAGTTCGTCGATGTGGCGGGCACGTCCATCGGCAAGGGGTTCCAGGGCGCGATGAAGCGCTGGAATTTCGGCGGTCTGCGCGCGTCGCACGGCGTTTCGGTGTCGCACCGTTCGCACGGGTCCACCGGCCAGTGCCAGGATCCCGGCAAGGTGTTCAAGGGCAAGAAGATGGCCGGTCACATGGGCGCCGTGCGCGTCACGACCCAGAACCTTCAGGTCGTGCGCACCGATGCGGATCGTGGTTTGATCATGGTCAAGGGCGCGGTTCCCGGGTCCAAGGGTGGCTGGGTCACGATCAAGGATGCGGTGAAAAAGCCGACGCCAGAAAATGTGATCTATCCCGCGGCACTGAAATCCGCCGCGGCCGAGGCCGAACGGATGGCCCAGGCCGCTGCCGACGCCGCAGCCGCAGAGGCTGCAGAGGCCGAAGCCGCCGCTGCAGCCGAGGCTGCTGCAGTCGAAGAGGCCGCGTTGAAAGAAGCCGAAGCCGACATCGCGTCGGACAAGGAAGAGGCAGGCGACCAGAGCGAACCGCTGGACGACGAGAAAAAGGATGAAGACCGATGAAACTCGACGTGATCACACTGGACGGCGGCGCCGCCGGATCGGTCGATCTCGGAGACGAGATCTATGGTCTGGAACCGCGCGCCGACATCCTGCACCGGGTCGTGCGCTGGCAGCGCAACAATGCCCAGCAGGGCACCCACAAGGTCAAGACCCGGTCCGAGGTCAGCTATTCGACCAAGAAGATCTATCGCCAGAAGGGCACCGGCGGCGCACGCCACGGCGCGCGATCGGCGCCAATCTTTCGCAAGGGCGGCATCTACAAGGGGCCGACGCCCCGCAGCCACGGTCATGAGCTGACCAAGAAATTCCGCAAGCTCGGTCTGCGCCATGCGCTGTCCTCGAAGATGGCGACCGGAAACCTTGTGGTGCTCGAGGATATCATGCTGGCCGAAATGAAGACCGGCGCGCTTGCGAAACAGATCGCGAGCCTTGGGTGGAAGCGCGCGCTGGTGATCGACGGGGCAGAGGTGAACGCCAACTTCGCCCGCGCCGCCGCCAATATCGAGGGTCTGGACGTGCTGCCGTCAATGGGGGCCAATGTCTACGATATCCTCAAGCGCGACACGCTGGTGATCACCAAGGCCGGCCTTCAGGCGCTGGAAGAGAGGCTGAAATGAACGCGAAACCGGAACATTACGATGTGATCCGCAAGCCTGTGATCACCGAAAAAGCAACCATGGCGTCCGAACACGGCGCCGTTGTCTTCGAGGTGGCGATGGATGCCAACAAGCCGCAGATCAAGATCGCTGTGGAAACCCTGTTCGGGGTCAAGGTGAAGGCGGTCAACACCACCATCACCAAGGGCAAGGCCAAGCGGTTTCGCGGCATGCTGGGTCGGCGCAGGGACGTCAAGAAAGCCTACGTGACCCTGGAAGAGGGAAACACGATTGACGTTTCCACCGGTCTCTAATAGCTGACCGGTTCGGCGCGATGGGGTTCACTCGCATCCTGCCTGCAAGATCGCAAGACGGGGTTCTGCCCCGTCAACCACCCGGGGACCCGCCAAGGGGCCCTTCAAACAGACAGACCCGGCAACGGGTCGCAAAGCAAACGGAAGACAGAAAGCATGGCACTCAAGTCGTACAAGCCGACGACGCCGGGCCAGCGCGGGCTGGTGCTGATCGACCGTTCGGAGCTTTGGAAAGGACGCCCTGTCAAATCCCTCACCGAGGGTTTGAGCAAACATGGCGGCCGGAACAACACCGGACGGATCACGATGCGTCGCAAGGGCGGAGGCGCGAAGCGTCTTTACCGGATCGTTGACTTCAAACGCTCCAAGTTGGACGTGGCGGCGACCGTCCTGCGCATCGAATACGACCCGAACCGCACCGCGTTCATCGCGCTCGTGTCCTATGATGATGGCGAGCAAGCGTATATTCTGGCGCCCCAGCGGCTCGGCATTGGCGACAAGGTCATCGCGGCCAAGAAGGCCGACATCAAGCCGGGCAATGCGATGCCGTTTTCGGGCATGCCAATCGGCACGATCGTCCACAACATCGAGATGAAGCAGGGCAAGGGCGGCCAGATCGCGCGCGCCGCTGGCACCTATGCCCAGTTCGTTGGCCGCGATGGCGGCTATGCCCAGATCCGCCTGTCTTCGGGCGAACTGCGCCTGGTGCGCCAAGAATGCATGGCCACTGTCGGTGCCGTGTCCAATCCCGACAATTCCAACCAGAACCTCGGCAAGGCCGGGCGCAATCGCCATTACGGCATCCGTCCCTCGGTCCGAGGTGTGGTGATGAACCCTATCGACCACCCCCATGGCGGCGGCGAAGGCCGCACCTCGGGCGGTCGTCACCCGGTCACGCCTTGGGGCAAGCCCACCAAGGGCGCCAAGACCCGTAACAAGAACAAAGCGTCGCAAAAGCTGATCGTCCGCTCGCGTCACGCCAAGAAAAAGGGGCGCTGATCCATGTCACGTTCTGTATGGAAAGGCCCGTTCGTCGACAGCTTCGTCCTGAAGAAGGCCGAAGCGTCGCGTGAAAGCGGGCGCAAGGAAGTCATCAAGATCTGGTCGCGACGCTCGACCATCCTGCCCCAGTTCGTGGGCCTCACCTTCGGCGTCTACAATGGCAAGAAGCATATTCCGGTAAACGTGTCCGAGGATATGATCGGCCAGAAGTTCGGTGAATATTCGCCGACGCGCACCTATTACGGTCATGCCGCCGACAAGAAGGCGAAACGCAAATGACCAAGGAAAAGAACCCTCGCCGCGTCGCGGACAACGAAGCCTTGGCAAAGGCCCGGATGCTGCGCACGTCGCCGCAGAAACTCAACCTCGTGGCGGCGCTTATCCGTGGCAAGAAGGTGGAAAAGGCCCTGTCCGATCTCACCTTCTCCAAGAAGCGGATCGCGCAGGACGTGAAGAAATGTCTTCAGTCCGCGATCGCCAATGCCGAGAACAACCACAACCTTGATGTCGACGAACTCGTCGTCGCAGAGGCCTGGGTCGGCAAGAACCTGACGCTCAAGCGCGGCAAGCCCCGCGCACGCGGCCGGTTCGGCAAGATCGTCAAGCCGTTTGCGGAACTTACCATCAAGGTCCGCCAGGTCGAACAAGCTGTCGGGGAGCAGGCATAATGGGAAACAAGGTCAATCCGATCGGCATGCGGCTTCAGGTCAACCGCACCTGGGATAGCCGCTGGTTCGCCAACACCCGGGAATACGGTGATCTTCTGCTGGAAGACATCCGGATGCGGGAGTTCATCAAGAAGGAATGCGCCCAGGCCGGCGTGTCCAAGGTGATCATCGAACGTCCGCACAAGAAATGCCGCGTAACGGTCCACACCGCGCGTCCCGGCGTCATCATCGGCAAGAAGGGCGCGGACATCGAAACCCTGCGCAAGAAGCTGGCGGCGATGACCGACAGCGAACTGCACCTCAATATCGTCGAGGTCCGAAAGCCGGAACTTGACGCAGCGCTGGTGGCCGAAAGCATTGCCCAGCAGCTCGAACGTCGGGTGTCGTTCCGCCGCGCGATGAAGCGAGCAGTGCAGAATGCCATGCGCATGGGCAGCCTCGGGATCCGGGTCAATCTGGCCGGGCGTCTGGGCGGCGCCGAGATCGCGCGTACCGAATGGTATCGCGAGGGCCGCGTCCCCCTGCACACCCTGCGCGCCGACATCGACTATGCCGGGTATGAAGCCAAGACCGCCTATGGAATCATCGGCATCAAGGTCTGGATCTTCAAAGGTGAAATCATGGAGCATGACCCGTCGGCGCACGACCGCCGGATGTCCGAGCTTCAGGAAGGCCCCGCGCCACGTGGCGGCGGCGGTCGGCGTTAAGGAGTAGAGAAGATGCTGCAGCCAAAGCGCACCAAGTTTCGCAAGATGCACAAGGGCCGGATCCACGGCGATGCCAAGGGCGGCTCCGACCTTTCGTTTGGTACCTACGGACTCAAGGCAGTGGAGCCCGAGCGGATCACCGCCCGCCAGATCGAAGCCGCGCGCCGTGCCATGACCCGTCACATGAAACGTCAGGGCCGGGTCTGGATCCGGATCTTTCCGGACCTTCCCGTCACGTCCAAGCCTGTCGAGGTGCGGATGGGCAAGGGCAAGGGATCGGTCGATGTCTGGGCCGCCAAGGTCAAGCCGGGCCGCGTGATGTTCGAAATCGACGGCGTCACCGATGCCGTCGCCCGCGAGGCCCTGCGTCTCGCCGCGATGAAACTGCCGATCAAGACCCGCACTGTCGTCCGCGAAGACTGGTAGTCTCATCGCATGATCCGGCCTGTCACGCCGTCCCTTGTGGGCGGCGTGATTTTGCATCCGGGCGCTTTGTTCCCTTCCCGTCTGCCTTAGCCTCGAAGCCTGATTGGACTTCAGCATTCTCGCGTCGTATCCTGGGATCGTGTCGAGGAGACCGACCGATGCGGCATCCGATCCTTCAACCACGGCACGTTGGAAGCGTACAGATCCAGACTGTCGGCCGTTCTGGCCGCAGATTCCTCGGCAGTGATCGCAGAGTTCGTATCGGGGCCAGGATGTCGCTTTTAACCCGGTCGCCCGAATTAATCGCGGGCCGTACCAATCTGATTTGGCCCGTTCTTGACCGCGACAGTCCGCGCCGTGACTGACTTAGAAGACACGTATCGCCAAAGCCGCCTGGCCGCGCTATCACCCTGCCATGTCCCAGATCACATCGCTTTTCGTCACCCGCCTTTATCAATCGCCGCTGTCGGCTTTGGGAAAACCCATCGACACGGGCGATCTAAAACGCTCGTGCCTGTCGATCGCCGAGGATGACGAGGCGGGCCAGCAATGGTGCGAGGACAACGATTTCCCCGGCTACACCTCCTATGCCTCGCTGAGCGACCTGCCCTGGCGGTTTTCGGTCTTCAAGGATCTGGTCAAGGTTCTGGAAAAGCATGTCGCCGTTTTCGCCAGGGATCTGGATTTCGATCTGGGCGGAAAGAAACTGAAACTCGACAGCCTCTGGATCAACATCCTGCCCGAGGGCGGCATCCACACCGCCCACATCCACCCTCATTCGGCGATCAGCGGGACGACCTATGTGGCAATGCCCGACGGGACCAGCGCGATCAGGTTCGAGGATCCGCGCCTGGCGATGATGATGGCTGCACCGGGGCGAAAGGCCGACGCGCGCCCGGAGATGCGCCAGTTCCACTTTGTCGCTCCCGCGCCCGGTGACGTCCTGCTCTGGGAAAGCTGGCTGCGCCACGAGGTGCCGATGAACATGGCCGAAAGTGACCGCATCAGCGTCAGCTTCAATTATGCCTGGGGTTAGCCGGAAAAGATCCGCTGCATTTCCGCGTCGTACTCTGCCCAGCTGATGGACGACTTGTTGCCCGCGTAACCGTCGTAAAAGGACCGCCCGGTGGATGTCGGCAGACCGGCCCAGATCTTGGCCAGATTTTCCATGAACGTCTTGCGGGTCATCCGCCCGGTGGCAAATGCGTTCAGCCCGGCCTCCACCAGCAGCACGTCGCCAAGCCGGTCCTGCACCTGCGGCGAAAACATCTGATCCTCGCGCGCGCCCGCCTGACGCACCACCCGGCGCAGGGTCGACGGGATGAACTGGTAGCGCCCGATGGCGTGGGGCTGGCCCGGAGTGGCCTCGATCCAGAGATAGATCTCCGCGATGGTCATCTGCGTCGGGGCCCTGGACGGCTTGATCCGGGCGCCGAACTGGACCGCGTCATAGCCGTGGTGACGGCTTTCCGCATGCTGGATCAGCTGGCGCAGCCGTTCGATGGGTGTACCGGAGAGCATCGGCAAGGTCGGCTGATCAGCTTCGAACGTCCGCTTTTCCCGGATCCGGGTGGGCAGCGGCGCAAACATCCCGCCCCCGGCCTGACCGATGAACAGGCTCGATCCGCTCCGCCGTTGTGTCATGTCGGGTGCCTCGCCGCGCACCTGGATCAACGCTTCGGGGGCTTCGGCGCGGGCCTGGATCAAGGCCGTGGGCACCCGGAACAGCGCCGCGCCGCCGAACAGAGTTCCCATTTCCGCCTGCGCCGCGCCCGGCACCGCGACCAACAGGATCAGAAACATTAAACGGAACATCGCACCTCATTCTGAAGCCATCAAGATCGCCCCCTGTCTGGCGCAAACTGGTTTCCATATGGTTGCGAAAGCCGCCGGGGTTTGAACCATCAAGCAGATCGCGTCTTTTGCTGCCATCGGGGCTTGCGCGGGCGGTCAAGGGCGGGTATGCGGACCGCTCACCATCCACTCCACCGGAATCAGGGTGACCCGCCGCCTTTGGCTATGGGGCCCTCCGGTGATGTTGAAAGGACCCGCGCGATGGACGCCGCAGACCTGCGTAACAAGACCCCGGACGAACTGAAGGATCAGCTCGCTAAACTGAAGAAAGAGGCGTTCAACCTCCGCTTTCAGCAGGCCACGAGCCAGCTTGAGAACACGTCGCGTATGCGCTCCGTGCGCCGGCACGTGGCCCGGGTAAAGACGATCCTGAACCAGAAGGCCCAGGCGGCCGCTTCCGAAGCAGCCACCACGACGGCTGCAAACCAGACCACGGAGGCGTAAGAGATGCCCAAACGTATCCTCACCGGCACCGTCACGTCCGATGCCAACGCCCAGACCGTGACCGTGTCGGTCGAGCGCCGCTTTACTCACCCGGTTCTGAAAAAGACGATCCGGAAATCGAAAAAGTATCGCGCTCACGATGCCGCGAACCAGTTCAAGACCGGAGATCAGGTGCGCATCCAGGAATGCGCCCCAAAGAGCAAGACAAAATGCTGGGAGGTTATCGCGTCCTAAGCGATAGCACCCGGTTTGATCGAAACCATGGGGATACGGCGAACACCGCCCCCCAAAGGTCAGGAGAAGCCACATGATCCAGATGCAGACCAATCTGGATGTTGCTGACAACAGCGGCGCCCGCCGCGTTCAGTGCATCAAGGTTCTGGGTGGTTCCAAGCGCAAGTACGCATCCGTTGGCGACATCATCGTCGTATCGGTCAAGGAAGCCATCCCGCGCGGCCGCGTGAAGAAAGGCGACGTTCGCAAGGCTGTCGTCGTGCGCACCGCCAAAGAGGTCCGTCGCGACGACGGCACCGCGATCCGGTTCGACCGCAACGCGGCCGTGATCCTCAACAACAACAACGAACCCGTCGGCACCCGGATCTTCGGGCCGGTGGTGCGCGAATTGCGCGCCAAGTCCTTCATGAAGATCATCTCGCTCGCCCCGGAGGTGCTCTGACCATGGCCGCGAAACTCAAGAAGGGCGACAGCGTCGTCGTGCTAGCCGGCAAGGACCGCGGCAAGTCGGGTGAGATCACCCGCGTCATGCCCGCGGCCGGCAAGGCCGTGGTCGAAGGCGTGAACGTTGCGATCCGCCACACCAAGCAAAGCCAGAACGATCAGGGGGGCCGCGTGCCCAGGGCGATGCCCATCGACCTGTCTAATCTTGCGTTCGTCGATGCCAACGGCAAGGCCACCCGCGTCGGATTCCGCATGGAAAACGACAAGAAGGTGCGTTTCGCCAAGACCACGGGAGACGTGATCTGATGCTGGATTCAGCCACATACACGCCGCGCCTGGAAACGCTCTATCGCGACACGATCCGCCCGGCGATGATGGAACAGTTCGGCTACAAGAACGCCATGCAGATCCCGCGCCTGGACAAGATCGTGCTGAACATCGGATGCGGTGCCGAGGCGGTGCGCGACACCAAGAAGGCGAAATCGGCGCAGGAAGACCTGACCACCATCGCCGGCCAGAAGGCGATCACCACCTATGCCAAGAAATCCATTGCCGGCTTCCGGGTCCGCGAGGAGATGCCGCTGGGCGCCAAGGTGACCCTGCGCGCCGACCGGATGTACGAATTCATCGACCGTCTGATCACCGTGGCGATGCCCCGCATCCGCGACTTTCGCGGGGTTCCGGGCAAAAGCTTTGACGGTCGCGGCAACTATGCCATGGGCCTGAAAGAGCACCTTGTGTTTCCGGAGATCAATTTCGACAAGATCGACGAGAACTGGGGCATGGACATCATCATCTGCACCACCGCCGCGACCGACGCGGAAGCCAAGGCCCTGTTGAAGCATTTCAACATGCCGTTCAACAGCTGAGCCGGGGAGAGAACATCATGGCGAAGAAAGCAATGATCGAACGCGAGAAGAAGCGTCTGAAGCTGGTGGATCAGTATGCCTCCAGGCGCAAGTCGCTGAAGGCGATCGCAAGCGACGAAAGCAAGCCGATGGAAGAGCGTTTCAAGGCGCGCCTCAAGCTTGCCAAGCTGCCGCGCAACAGTTCGGCCGTGCGCCTGCACAACCGCTGCCAGCTGACCGGCCGCCCCCACGCTTACTACCGTAAGCTCAAGGTCAGCCGCATCATGCTGCGGGATCTCGGCTCGCAGGGCCAGATCCCCGGTCTCGTGAAATCCAGCTGGTAAGGAGCGCAAGGCATGAACGATCCCATTGGCGATATGCTCACCCGCATCCGCAACAGCCAGATGCGCGGCAAATCCACGGTGACCACTCCGGCCTCGAAGATCCGCGCCTGGATTCTAGATGTGCTGGCGGACGAGGGCTATATCCGTGGCTATGAAAAGACCACCGGCAAGGACGGTCACCCGGCCATCGAGATCAGCCTCAAGTACTATGAGGGCACCCCGGTGATCCGTGAAATCAAGCGCGTCTCGACCCCCGGTCGTCGCGTTTACATGGGATCCAGGGACCTGCCCACCGTGCGGCAGGGTCTCGGGGTTTCGATTGTCTCCACGCCTCACGGCGTGATGTCGGATGCAAACGCACGCAGCGCCAATGTCGGCGGCGAAGTGCTCTGCACCGTATTCTGAGGAGAGAGCCATGTCTCGTATCGGCAAACGACCCGTCCCGCTGCCCTCGGGTGTGACCGCCACGATCTCCGGTCAGACCGTCGAGGTGAAGGGTTCCAAGGGAACCCGCAGCTTTACCGCGACCGACGATGTGACCCTGACGCTCGGCGACGATGCCGTCACCGTGGCGCCGCGTGGCACGTCCAAGCGGGCGCGCCAGCAATGGGGGATGACCCGCTCCATGGTGGAAAACCTTGTCACCGGAGTGTCCACGGGCTTCAAGCGAGAGCTTGAGATCCAGGGCGTTGGCTATCGCGCGGCGCTTCAGGGCAAGACGCTCAGGCTTAACCTCGGCTATTCCCACGATGTGGATTTCCCGATCCCCGACGGGGTGACGGTCTCCGTTCCCCGGCCCACGGAAATCACGCTTGAAGGCATCGACCAGCAATTGCTGGGACAGGTGGCAGCGAACATCCGCGAATGGCGCAAGCCTGAGCCCTACAAGGGCAAGGGGATCCGTTACAAGGGTGAGTTCATCTTCCGTAAGGAAGGCAAGAAGAAGTAAGGACGCGAGACAATGGCAAACAGTAAAAGAGATCTGTTTCTGAAGCGCCGCCTGCGCGTCCGGAACAAGCTGCGCAAGATGAACGCCGGGCGGATGCGCCTGTCGGTCCATCGCAGCAACAAGAACATCAGCGTCCAGGTGATCGATGACGTCAACGGCGTAACCCTTGCCTCGGCATCCTCGCTGGAAAAGGACCTGGGCCTGATCGGCAAGAACAACGTAGAGGCTGCGGCCAAGATCGGCAGCACCATCGCCGAGCGGGCCAAGGCGGCCGGGATCGAGGACGTGTATTTCGACCGCGGCGGTTTCCTGTTCCACGGCAAGGTCAAGGCGCTTGCCGATGCCGCCCGCGAAGGCGGTCTGAAGTTCTAGGATCGAAGGTGCGTTTCACGCACCCTAGCCATGGGCGAAGGATGGGTCCGTAACCCATCTTTTTCAAAGATGCAGGCGGCAACGCCTCGATGATCCGGGGGCATCGCCCACTAGGATTGTGACAACAGCCCGCACGGGCAAACGCAAGGAGCCACCAGATGGCAAGAGACGACAATCGCGGCGGCGGCAATCGCCGCAACCAGCGCGACGAGAACCCCGAGTTCGCCGACCGCTTGGTCGCCATCAACCGGGTGTCCAAGACCGTCAAGGGCGGCAAGCGGTTCGGCTTTGCGGCTCTGGTGGTCGTCGGCGACCAGCGCGGGCGCGTCGGGTTCGGCAAGGGCAAGGCCAAAGAGGTGCCGGAGGCGATCCGCAAGGCCACCGAACAGGCCAAGCGACAGATGATCCGGGTACCCCTAAAAGACGGGCGCACCCTGCACCACGACACCCACGGGCGTCACGGAGCGGGCAAAGTGTTCATGCGCACCGCGCCCCAGGGCACCGGCATCATCGCCGGCGGCCCGATGCGCGCAGTGTTCGAAATGCTGGGCGTGCAGGACGTTGTGGCGAAATCCCTCGGTTCGCAGAACCCCTACAACATGATCCGCGCCACCATGGACGGTCTGGTCAGCGAATCGAGCCCCCGTTCGGTGGCCCAGCGTCGCGGCAAGAAGGTTGCCGACATCCTGCCGAGACATGACAATCCGACCTCGGCGATCGCCACCGCCGAAGCCGAAACCACCGACGCGTAAGGATACCAGCCATGGCAAAAACCATCGTCGTCAAACAGATCGGAAGCCCGATCCGCCGCCCGGACATCCAGCGCAAGACCCTCATCGGTCTGGGCCTGAACAAGATGAACCGCACCCGCGAACTCGAAGATACCCCAAGTGTGCGCGGGATGGTCAAGGCGATCCCGCACCTGGTGAAGATCGTCGAAGAACGCGGCTGAGATGAGGATGGGATAAA
Organism: Oceaniglobus sp.; assembly: GCA_041744175.1. Lineage (GTDB taxonomy): Bacteria > Pseudomonadota > Alphaproteobacteria > Rhodobacterales > Rhodobacteraceae > Oceaniglobus. The sequence continues at coordinate 11,864 of JBGTLJ010000331.1, forward strand.
ACTCCATCCAACGGACAGAATGGGCGCCCCACGGGAAACCGGCGGGGCGCCGCATCGTTTCCGGCAGGGCGTTGGCCCGCCATGATCCTAAGGTCCATATCGCCTTTTGCGAAAATTTGTCGTCCCCTCGGCTCGCGTGCACCGAAGAACACGCGCAACCGGAGGAGAAACCATATGTCCAGTCCATACGAAGGCGGCTGCGATCACGTCCATGTCAAGGCCAGCGCCGAACCGATCGACAATCACGTCTGCCATTGCAACGTGTGCAAGACGGTCACGGGCCAGCAGTCCACTCACGTGGCGTTCTTCAACCACGCCGATCTGACAGCCGATCATCCCGAAAAGATGAAGCGTCAGCCGTTCAACGCGTCCAACCCGGACGGGCCGCTGGAAATCTGCACCTGCGCCGATTGCGGCGCCGTGCTGATGCTCGACGATAAGGAAAACCGCATCCGCGTCGCTGTGCCAAATGTCATGGGCTATGACGACGGCAGCTTTCCCGATGCCAGCTATCACGCGTTCTGGGACGAATCCAAGGGCTATGCCAAACCCGACGACGGTCGTCCCGTTTATGACAGCCTGCGCCCGGAATTCAGCTGGCCCGCGCCATCCTGAACCGCGCCTCGCACACCGAAGGGCGGGCGCGATCGTGCCCGCCCCCGGGCCCTTCACGCCCTTGATCCCCCCATGATCCGCGTCTATACGCAGCCGGTGGCCCATTGGGCCATCGATTCAGTCAAGCCGTGGCCATGCCGCTCCCGTCGCTGGGGGCATGCGTCCGGCACAAGGAGCAAGCGACATGAAACTGCATGAACTTCACGACAATCCCGGCGCCACCAAGAAACGCAAGCGCGTCGGTCGCGGTCCGGGATCTGGCACCGGCAAGATGGGCGGGCGCGGCATCAAGGGCCAGAAATCCCGCTCGGGTGTGGCGATCAAGGGCTATGAGGGTGGCCAGATGCCGCTCTATCAGCGGCTGCCAAAGCGCGGCTTCAACAAGCCGAACCGCAAATCCTATGCGGTGATCAACCTAGGAATGATCCAGAAATTCATCGACGCGGGCAAGCTCGGGGCGGAAATCACCGAGACCGAGCTTGTGGACAGCGGCGTGATCCGCCGCAAGCTGGACGGCATCCGTGTGCTGGCCAAGGGCGAGTTGACAGCGGCGGTGACACTGACCGTCACCGGCGCCAGCAGATCGGCGATCGAGGCGGTGGAAAAGGCCGGCGGCACCCTGACCCTCACTAGGCCGGTCCCGGCGGCGGCCGAATAGCAGGTTGCGGGCGGCCCCCGTGCCGCCTACATCTTGGGCATCGTTTTCCCAGCGCCGCGTGATCCGGAGAACCCGATCCGCGGCGCTCGCATGAAAGAGATCCGTCATGGCATCAGCAGCCGAACAGATGGCCGCGAACATGAGCTGGGGCGCCTTCGGCAAGGCGACCGAGCTGCGCGCCCGCATCCTGTTCACCCTCGGCCTTCTCATCGTCTACCGCGTCGGCACCTACATCCCGGTGCCCGGCATCGACGGCGGCGAACTGCGCCAGTTCATGGAACAGGCGACGGCGGGCATCGGCGGGATGCTGAACATGTTTACCGGCGGCGCGATATCCCGGATGGGCATCTTCGCGCTGGGGATCATGCCCTACATCAGCGCCAGCATCATCGTGCAGCTGATGACGGCCATGGTACCGAAGCTGGAACAGCTCAAGAAAGAGGGCGAACAGGGCCGCAAGAAGATCAACCAGTACACCCGCTACGGCACCGTCCTTCTGGCGACGTTCCAGGCCTACGGTCTTGCCGTCAGTCTCGAGGCGGGCGGGCTGGTCACAGACCCGGGGCTGTTCTTCCGCGCCGCCTGCGTGATCACGCTTGTGGGCGGCACGATGTTTCTGATGTGGCTCGGCGAGCAGATCACCCAGCGCGGCATCGGCAACGGCATCAGCCTGATCATCTTCGTTGGCATCATCGCCGAAATTCCCGCGGCCCTCGCGCAGTTCTTCGCTTCCGGCCGGTCCGGCACGCTCAGCCCGGTGGTGATCATCGGCGTGATCCTGATGATCGTCGCGGTGATCGGCTTTGTGGTGTTCATGGAACGGGCGCTCAGAAAGATCCACATCCAGTATCCGCGACGCCAAGTCGGGATGAAGGTCTATGACGGCGGCTCTTCGCACCTGCCGGTCAAGGTCAACCCCGCCGGCGTGATCCCCGCCATCTTCGCGTCGTCCCTGCTGTTGTTGCCGACCACACTGGCGACGTTCAGCGGCGATCAGACCGGGCCGGTGATGTCCACGGTTCTGGCGTATTTCGGCCCCGGCCAACCGCTCTATTTCCTGTTCTTCACCGGGATGATCGTGTTCTTCACCTATTTCTACACCGCCAATGTCGCCTTCAAGACAGAGGATGTGGCAGAGAACCTGCAAAATCAGAACGGCTTCATCCCCGGCATCCGCCCCGGCAAGAAAACCGAGGAATACCTCGATTACGTGGTCACCCGGCTTCTGGTCCTCGGCTCCGGCTATCTCGCCGCCGTCTGTCTGCTCCCCGAGGTGCTTCGCAACCAGCTCGCCATCCCGTTCTACTTCGGCGGCACCTCGGTACTGATCGTTGTCAGCGTCACCATGGACACGATCCAGCAGGTGCAGTCCCACCTTCTGGCGCATCAGTACGAGGGTCTGATCGAGAAATCGCAACTGCGCGGCAAGAAACGCGGCAGTCCCAGAAAGGGAACTGGCAGACGATGAACATCATACTGCTCGGGCCGCCGGGGGCCGGAAAGGGGACCCAGGCCCGCCGCCTTGTCGACAGCCGCGACATGGTCCAGCTTTCCACCGGCGACATGCTGCGCGACGCCCGCACGTCAGGCACCGACATGGGCCGTGTGGTCGCCGAAGTGATGGACCGAGGCGATCTGGTCACCGACGATATCGTGATCGGCCTGATCGGGGAAAAGCTGAACGGCCAGCGCGGCGGCGGCTTCATTTTCGACGGCTTTCCGCGCACCCTGGCTCAGGCCGATGCTCTGGGCGACCTGCTGCGCAAACACGGTAGCACGCTGGATGCGGTGATCGAGATGAAGGTCAACGACGCTGCCCTTGTCGCGCGCATCGTGGCGCGGTCCACCTGCGGCAACTGCGGCGAGGTCTATAACGACGTCACCAGACCCCAGCCTGCCGACGGCAAATGCACCATCTGCGGCGCGGCCGACTTCAAACGCCGCGCCGACGATACCGAAGACGCGCTGCGTACCCGGCTGATGGAATACTACAAGAAGACATCCCCCCTGATCGGCTATTACCACGCAAAGGGCAACCTGCGCACAGTCAACGGTTTGGGTGAAATGGATGAGGTATCAGGTGAGATCGCCGCGGTGCTGGATGCTGCCACCGCTTGATCCCCGACGCCCGCCCTTCCGAAAAGGCGATCACAGATGATAGTTGCTACTGCCGATCCTCGTTGACGAATGGTGCGGTCGCGGCCGCGGCGGGCGGCCGAAATACGCTTTGCACCGCCCGCCGCCTGTCATGTGGCAACGACAGCGACGACGGGCCCATGCCCCTTGACGTCACCGCGAATCCCCAGTAACCCACGCCATCGCAGAGGGGAATCGTTAAGATTTGGGCTCGCGCCCCGTGCTCTCGCGGTCATCTGACATATGCAGCCCGTGGCAGCGACGCCCCGGGCTTGCGTTGTGAAAAAAGGGTCTGGCATCACGGACCCGCAACGAAAAGGAAATCCCACGTGGCACGCATTGCCGGCGTCAACATCCCGACTGCAAAGCGGGTTCCCATCGCCCTTACCTATATCACCGGAATAGGCCCCAGCAGCGCCCGCGCGATCTGCGACGCCGTGAATATCGACCTGGCCCGCCGGGTCAATCAGCTGTCCGATGCAGAGGTACTGTCGATCCGCGAACATATCGACGCGAACTTCACGGTGGAGGGCGACCTGCGCCGCGACACCCAGATGAACATCAAGCGTCTGATGGATCTGGGCTGCTACCGGGGACTGCGTCACCGCCGCAACCTGCCGGTACGCGGACAGCGGACCCATACCAACGCACGCACGCGCAAGGGCCCCGCAAAGGCCATCGCCGGCAAGAAGAAATAGGAAGGGACCGATATGGCACGTGATCGCCGCGTAAAGAAAAAGGTCTCCAAGAACATCGCCGCCGGCGTTGCTCATGTGAATTCCTCGTTCAACAACACCAAGATCCTGATTTCCGATGTGCAGGGCAACGCCATTTCCTGGTCGTCCGCCGGCACATGCGGGTTCAAGGGATCGCGCAAATCCACGCCCTATGCGGCCCAGATGGCGGCAGAGGACGCGGCCAAGAAAGCCCAGGAACACGGCGTGCGCACCATCGAGGTCGAAGTCCAGGGGCCGGGGTCGGGGCGCGAATCGGCTCTGCGCGCGCTGGCCGCCGTCGGGCTCAACATCACCTCGATCCGCGATGTGACGCCCATGGCGCACAACGGGTGCCGTCCGCCCAAACGCCGCCGGGTCTGATCCAATCACGACACGTTTGCAGGTCATGGTTCCCCATGGCCTGCATGCGTCATTTTTACCTCGGGTTGTTTGCGGTCGGGGACATGCACCGCAAACTGGAATTGAGGAGATACGCATGATCCACAAGAATTGGGCCGAGCTGATCAAGCCGACACAGCTGGTCGTAAAGCCTGGCAACGACCGGATGCGCCAGGCGACTGTCATCGCCGAACCGCTGGAGAGGGGATTCGGCCTGACGATGGGCAACGCCCTGCGCCGGATCCTGATGAGCTCGCTTCAGGGTGCCGCGATCACCAGCGTCCAGATCGACAACGTGCTGCATGAATTTTCGTCCGTGGCCGGGGTGCGTGAAGACGTCACCGACATCGTTCTGAACCTCAAGGGCGTTGCCATCAAGATGGAGGTCGAAGGCCCCAAGCGCCTGACGATTTCCGCCAAGGGCCCGCAGATCGTCAAGGCCGGCGACATTTCGGAATCCAACGGCATCGAAATCCTGAACAAGGATCACGTGATTTGCCACCTCGACGACGGCGCCGACCTGTTCATGGAACTTACCGTCAACACCGGCAAGGGCTATGTCTCGGCCGACAAGAACCGCCCCGAAGACGCGCCCATCGGCCTGATGCCCATCGATGCGATCTACTCGCCGGTCAAAAAGGTCAGCTATGACGTCCAGCCGACCCGTGAAGGGCAGGTGCTCGACTATGACAAGCTGACGCTCAAGCTCGAAACCGACGGATCGGTCACGCCCGACGATGCGGTCGCCTACGCCGCGCGGATCCTTCAGGACCAGCTTTCGATCTTCGTGAACTTCGACGAGCCGGAATCCGCACGCACCGATTCGGACGAGGACGGCCTTGAATTCAATCCGCTGCTTCTGAAAAAAGTCGATGAGCTGGAGCTTTCGGTGCGGTCCGCCAACTGCCTCAAGAACGACAACATCGTCTATATCGGCGATCTGATCCAGAAAACCGAAGCCGAGATGTTGCGCACTCCCAACTTCGGCCGCAAGTCGCTGAACGAGATCAAGGAAGTGCTTTCGGGCATGGGTCTGCATCTCGGCATGGATGTGGAGGAATGGCCGCCCGAGAACATCGAGGATCTGGCGAAGAAATTCGAGGACCAGTTTTGAAGACCAGCATGGGGTGAAACCCCATGCTATGAAATCGACAACGGTCGCGCGTGCCCTCCCAAGTAAGCAGTACGCGTGTCCCGAGCGAAAAATACCCGGGCAATTCCGCCCCAACAATGCGGCAGACACGCATCTGACCGCTGTACAAAGCATAAATAGGAGACACGAAAATGCGTCACGCACGGGGCTATCGCCGCCTGAACCGCACCCACGAACATCGCAAGGCGCTGTTCGCCAACATGGCCGGATCACTGATCGAGCATGAGCAGATCAAGACCACCCTGCCCAAGGCGAAAGAGCTGAGGCGGATCATCGACAAGCTGATCACGCTTGGAAAGCGCGGTGACCTTCACGCCCGTCGTCAGGCCGCGTCGCAGCTGAAGCAGGACGCTTATGTCGTGAAACTGTTCGACATTCTGGGTCCGCGCTATGCAGAGCGCAACGGCGGGTACTGCCGGGTGCTGAAATCCGGCTTTCGGTATGGCGACATGGCGCCGATGGCGATCATCGAACTTGTCGAACGCGACCGGGATGCAAAGGGTGCGGGCGACCGCGCGAGGCTGGAAGCGGAAGAAGCCGCCGACGCCTGATCCGAAGGCCTCTGCCACGGCGGAGGCCGGTTCGCTGTAGTGGTCTAATATTCGGATTCGGAACACACTGTTTACTCGTCGGCGGGAATTCGCAGCGCCTTTCAGGCCGGGCATTGATTTTTCAAGCCTTTATCGTGCACATGGTCGGAATGTTTGAGCAGCGCAAGTTTGACGAGGAACTGAAACGACTGGACGGTTTGTCCGAATCTGGATATTTTCTGGCGCTGCATATCCGATTTACGTCTCCGGTAATGATGTTTCAGACCTTCAATCAGGCCTGGATCGATCATTATACGGAAAACGGATACGTTCTGCGCGATCCGATGGTCGCATGGTCATTCAGCACGACCGGAACGACCAAGTGGAGCAATCGGCGGATCCCCGATCCCTTCGGGATATTCAAGCGCGCTCGCGAATTTGGCCTGAATTATGGCGCGACCATATCCCATGGGCCGATAAAGTCCCGGACCGTGTGCAGCGTCGCCCGGTCGGATCGGGAATTTACCGAATCGGAAATCTCGGCTGCCGCAGAACTGGTCGCCACCCTGCATGAGATGAGCGATCCGCGTCAGAGGCTGACAAAGGCGCAAACACAAGCACTTAAGTGCATCGCCGATGGCCTGCGTCATGCGGCCGCTGCTGATAAATTAGGCATTTCTGAAAGCGCTTTAAAGCTGAGGTTGTCCTCGGCGCGCGATAGGCTTCTTGCCAGAACCACTGCGGAGGCGATTCAGCGCGCAAAAGACAATAAACTACTTTAGGTATGTTAAAATTAACCACATTCGAGCCTTAGATAGCGTCGGGGATGTTCCCAAGATTCTGTTTTGGAGGCTCAAATGCAGACAACCACACTTTCCTTCGCGAATATTCACGCCCACGGTGAACTTTTCGCGAACATGTTTCGCGCCCGTCGGGAACTGTTCATCGAACATAACAAGTGGGATCTTCCGCAGGCGATGGGCATGGAATATGACCAGTACGACACGCCCGCCAGCCGCTGGGTGGTGGTGCACGGCGAACTGGGTCAGGTCATGGCGGGCATCAGGCTGACCCCGACCACCGCGAAATGCGGCATCTATTCCTACATGATTCGCGATGCGCAGCGCGGTCTTCTTGACACCATTCCGTCCTGCCTGATGTTCGACGAGGCGCCGGTGGGCGAGAACGTGTGGGAAGCCAGCAGGCTTTTCGTATCCCACAGCGTTCCTGCCAACCGCCGCCGTTCGGTCCACGCGCGTCTCGTGCTGGAGCTTTCCAAGGCCGCCCGCGATCTGGGCGCGACCAGCTGTGTCGCACTTCTGAATGCGAACTGGCCACGCTGGTCGGGTCGGGTCGGCATCGACATGACTTCGCTCGGTCCGGTCATGGAAATCGAAAACGTCAACAATCAGGTTGTCTCCCTCAATCTGGCGGATCAACTTCACTGATCGGGGCGTCAGTCCGGATCGGACGGGCCACGGTTCTTTGAGGTTAAAAATGCGCGGCCCCCGCCAGGGTCGCGTATTTTTCTGCCGCTTCCCCGGTTTTCGGACCGCCTTATGCCTGTCAAATCCCGGGTTTCTGTCATAGTGGTCCCCGATGTCTGATCTGTTTGGCACCGATGACCCACCGCCTGCGGCCACTCCGGGGCCGCTGGCGGACCGGTTGCGACCGTCCCGCCTGTCGGATGTCATCGGACAGCGGCACCTGCTTGACGACGATGCGCCGCTGGGCACGATGATGGCGTCCGGCGCCATGACCTCGATGATATTTTGGGGTCCTCCGGGGGTTGGGAAGACCACCATCGCCCGCCTTCTGGCAGCCGAAACCGACCGTCATTTCGTTCAGATCAGTGCAATCTTCAGCGGCATTCCCGAACTGAAAAGGATCTTCGATTCCGCGAAGGTCAGGAAGACGAACGGCACGGGAACGCTGCTGTTCGTGGATGAAATTCACCGGTTCAACAAGGCGCAGCAGGACGGGTTTCTCCCGCATATGGAGGATGGCACGATTCTGCTCGTCGGCGCCACAACAGAAAATCCGTCATTTGAACTTAACGCCGCGGTGCTGTCGCGGTCCCATGTCTTCGTGCTTGAACGGCTGTCGCGCACCGATCTCGACCGGATCGCGCGCCGTGCCGAAACCTCGCTCGGCCGGGATCTGCCACTGACGCCCGATGGCCGCGCGGCATTGCTGGACATGGCGGATGGGGACGGCCGGGCGCTGCTCAACCTGATCGAACAGATCATGGCCTGGGATGTGCCTGGTCCGCTCGACCCGGTCGCGCTGGCCGGGCGGCTGATGAAGCGCGCGATCACCCATGACAAGGCGGGCGATTCCCACTACAACCTGATCTCGGCGCTGCATAAATCCGTCCGTGGATCCGATCCCGATGCGTCGCTCTACTGGCTCGGGCGGATGCTCCAGGGGGGCGAGGATCCCCGGTATCTGGCCCGGCGCATCCTGCGCATGGCGATCGAGGACATCGGCCTTGCCGACCCCGAGGCTCAGCAGATCTGCCTGACAGCGTGGCAGACGTTCGAACGGCTGGGCAGCCCGGAGGGCGAACTGGCGCTGAGCCAGGCGGTGATCTATCTGGCGCTGGCCCCGAAATCCAATGCCGTCTACGTCGCCCACAAGGGCG
>JBGTLJ010000332.1:0-6392 GCA_041744175.1 Oceaniglobus sp.
GTATAGGGCATCGGGTTCCCCCTTCGATAGGGGGAAATGCGCCGTCGGCATTTGGCCACTGGATATTATTGTGACATTCAAAGCGACGTCGTGGCGGATTCGTGGGCAAGCATCGCGCGTTTCACCGGCAGGCCCCAGTGATACCCGCCAAGACCGCCGGATCTGCGCAGGGCCCGGTGACAGGGGATCAGCCAGCTGACCGGGTTGCGCCCCACGGCGGTGCCGACGGCGCGCACGGCCTTCGGGTTGCCAATGCTGCCCGCGATGTCCCCGTAGGTGGTGACGTGGCCGGTGGGGATGGTCAGCAGCGCCTGCCACACCTGCAGCTGGAACGGTGCGCCGATCAGGAACAGCGGCACGGGATGATTGCCGGGCGCAGCGCCGAAAGCCGAAAGCACCCAAGGCCGCAGCATGGTGGGATCCTCGACAAAGTCGGCCCTGGGCCAGCGGGCGATCAGATCCTCCATCGTCGCGCTTTCGCCAGTTTCGGCAGCGAACCCCATGCCGCAGATCCCCCGTGCCGTGGCCATGACAAGGGCGGGGCCGAACGGGCTTTCGAACCAGCCCCAATAGATCGTGAGCCCGGCACCCTGACGGGCGAAATCCCCGGGGCTCATCGCCTCCCACCGCAGAAACATGTCGTGCAGCCGCGCATTGCCCGACAGGCCCACGGCATCGGCGGTGGCCAGTGTGGTGTGCCGGTCGCGCAGCAGGGTCTTAGCATGGCCGAGGCGCAGGTATTGCTGGAACCGTTTGGGCGAAATCCCCGCCCATCGCGAAAACACCCTCTGGAAATGGGCGGGCGACAGGTTCATCTCTGACGCGATGTCTTCAAGCGTCAGATCCCGGCCTGCCACATCATCGAGCAGGTCGATGGCACGGCGCATGAGAGGCCAGTAATAGCTCTGTTCGGGATCCGTCATTTGCGTGCCCTCTTCCGGTTGGATCGAAGATAGGCGGTGGCGGCGGGAGGTGCGATCCGTTTCCTGCGGGATCGCTAGGGTCGGCGATGACTCCCGAACCGGTCGCCGGGGCTTGCCGCGCAACCGGCAAGGGGGCAAGAGGGGGCATGGCCGATCAGCTGCCCTATCCGGTGATCCACGAGATCTTCGCGCGGTTCCATGCCGCCGAGCCAGAACCCCTGGGCGAACTTGAACACGTGAACCTGTTCACGCTGGTGGTGGCGGTGGCGCTGAGCGCGCAGGCCACCGATGCGGGGGTGAACCGGGCCACCCGGGGACTGTTCGCCGCGGCCGACACGCCCGAAGCGATGCTGGCCCTCGGTGAAGAGGGTGTGATCGGCCATATCCGCACCATCGGACTGTTCCGCAACAAGGCGAAGAACGTGATCCGACTGAGCCAATTGCTGGTGGACGACTTCGGCTCTCGGGTGCCGTCGTCGCGCGCCGCGCTGCAATCGCTGCCGGGCGTGGGGCGCAAGACGGCCAACGTCGTGCTGAACATGTGGTTCGGCATTCCCGCCCAGGCGGTGGACACCCATATCTTCCGGCTTTGCAACCGCAGCGGGATCGCGCCGGGGCGCAACGTGGACGTCGTCGAACGCGCGATCGAGGATCAGGTCCCGGCAGAGTTCCAGTTGCATGCGCATCACTGGATGATATTGCACGGGCGCTATGTGTGCGTCGCGCGCAAGCCGAAATGCGCCGCCTGTCTGATCGCCGACCTGTGCGCCTATGAGGAAAAGACCCGATGAAAGAGTTTCAGGTTGTCGGAATTGGCAACGCGATGGTGGACGTGCTGGCGTCCTGCGACGATGCGTTCCTGACCGAGAACGGCGTCGAAAAGGGCATCATGCAGCTGACCGACATGGCGCGCGGGGTCGAATTGTATTCGCGGATCGGCCCCGCCAAGGAGATCAGCGGCGGATCGGCGGCCAACACCATCGCCGGGTTCGCGCACCTTGGCGGGCGCGGCGCCTATGTGGGCAAGGTGAAGGACGACCAGCTTGGCGCGATCTTTGCCCATGACCTGCGTGCCCAGGGCGTGACCTATGCGACAGTCATGGCAGACCGGGATGCCGAGGCCGAGACCGGGCGCTGCATCGTGCTGGTGACGCCGGACGGCGAGCGGTCGATGAACACCTACCTGGGCGTGACCGAGTTTCTGTCGCCCGCCGATGTCGATGCGGCGCAGATCGCGGCATCCGACTGGATCTATCTCGAAGGCTACCGGTTCGACGGGCCGGAAAGTCATGCCGCCTTTGCAAAGGCGATCGACGCCAGCAAGGGCGCGGGCGGGCGGGTTTCGATGACGCTGAGCGATCCGTTCTGCGTGGGCCGCCACCGCGACGCGTTCCGCGGCATGATGCGCGATCACGCCGACCTGTTGTTCTGCAACCGCGCCGAATTGCTGTCGATCTACGAGACCGCGGATTTCGACGCGGCCATGGCACAGGCCGGGTCAGAGGTCGACATGGTGGCCTGCACCGACGGCGCGGCCGGCGCTCATGTGATGCATGGTGGGCACCGTTGGTCTGTGCCCGCGGCGCCGGTGACGGTGGTGGATGCGACCGGGGCGGGCGATCTGTTCGCCGGTGCGTTCCTCTGGGCCCTCACGGCGGGCCACGGCGCGCAGGACTGTGCCCGTGCCGGATGTCTTGCGGCGGGTGAGGTGATCGGCCATATCGGCGCGCGGGCCGAGGCGGATCTGCGGGCCCTGTTCGCCGAAAACGGTCTGCTCTAGGGCGCAACCGGGTCTGGTGCGGTCGCGCTGCCGGTCGCACGGCGCCACGCCGTCGCGGCAATCGCCTCATGGACTTGGCGCACCCCATGGCAGAAAAATTAGGTCTGTTCCACGAGCAGTCCGATCAACAGGAGAGCAGGGAAACATGGCCTTTGCCTATGACGACGACAATATCTTCGCCCGGATCCTGCGCGGCGAGATCCCGAACGACACCGTGCTGGAAACCGACCACACGCTGGCCTTCAGGGATATCCGCGCCCAGGCGCCCGATCATGTGCTGGTGATCCCCAAGGGTCCCTATGTCTGCCACGACCATTTCGCCAACGAGGCGAGCGATGGGGAGATCCTCGATTTCACCCGCGCGACAGGGCGGATCTGCACAATGCTGGGGGTGTCCCCCGGGACGGGCGGTGCCGGATACCGCACCATCAGCAATGCGGGCGTGGCCGGGGTGCAGGAGGTGCCGCATTATCACCTGCATATCCTCGGGGGTCGGCCACTGGGTCGGATGCTGGAGCAGGGTCCCGCCGACGATGATGCGCGTTAGGCGATACCTGTTGTCGGACGGGGTGGCGGATTGTCACTGTGCCCCGCCTGTCGGCGCGATCCCGGGAACGGGGGATGCGGCCCGATGGGGCCACGGTTGCTGCGCTGGTTCCTCGTGATCCGCCCTTGTCCGGGGGTCGGGGATCGCTAGTATGCGGGGCGCAGACATGGACACTGACAGGGCCGCGGCAGGGGAATGGGCGATGAGCAACGATGTGCCGGAAACCGAGATTGTCCAGAGCAGTCGTGTGGCATGCGACGGCGGCGGCGCCGGTTTGGGACATCCCCGGGTGTGGATGCAGATCCCGCCGGTGCCCGGCTGGGTCGAATGCGGCTATTGCGACAAGCGCTATGTTCTGGCGCAGGATGCGGTTGATCACTGATCGTCTGCCGTTCGGCCCGCGCGGACGGGGTATCGGCTGAAATCCCGGTCGGGCAAGAGGATGAGGCGCGCACAGCGCGTCGTCCCGGGACCAGCAAGTGGTCAGGGGCGCAACAGGGGGCGGCATGGCGGACACCTTCGGCAAGGGGCATCATCTCAGCCTGGTGGACGGGTCTGCCTTCATCTTTCGCGCCTATCACGCGCTGCCGCCTCTGACGCGCAAATCCGACGGGCTGCCGGTGGGCGCGGTCAGCGGTTTCGTCAACATGCTGTGGAAGATGATCGAGGACAATCGCGGCCCCGACGCGCCTACACATGCTGCCGTTGTGTTCGACAAGGGCAGCCACACCTTCCGCAACGACATGTACGATCTCTACAAGGCCAACCGGGAAGAGATGCCAGAGGATCTGCGCCCGCAGATCCCGCGGTCCCGCGATGCGACCCGCGCCTTCAACATCGCCTGTCTCGAGCAGGAGGGGTTCGAGGCCGACGACATCATCGCCACCCTTGCCTGTCGCGCGCGCGAGGCCGGGGGGCGGGTGACGATCATCAGTTCCGACAAGGACCTGATGCAGCTTGTGGGCGGCGGGGTCGAGATGTTCGATGCCATGAAGAACGCCCGGATCGACGTGGACGGGGTGCGCGCCAAGTTCGGGGTGGGCCCGGAGCGGGTGGTGGACGTGCAGGCGCTTGCGGGCGATTCCATTGACAACGTGCCCGGCGCGCCGGGGATCGGGATCAAGACGGCTGCGCTTTTGATCAACGAATACGGCGATCTTGACACGCTGCTGGAACGGGCGGGCGAGATCAGGCAGCCCAAGCGCCGCGAGGTGCTGATCGACCATGCCGACCAGATCCGTCTGTCCCGCCGTCTTGTGCAGCTCGACTGCGACATGGCGCTGGACTACACGCTCGACTCGCTTGCCGTGGTGGGGCCGGTGGCCGAAACGCTGCTCGGGTTCCTGTCGGACATGGAATTCCGCACGATCAGCAAACGGGTGGCCGATGCGTTGGGGCGGGAGGCGCCGGCAATCGTCGATGCCCCCGCCGCAGCCGCGCAGCCCGACACGGTGCCGTTCGATGCCGATGCCTACACCCAGGTGTCCGATGCCGCCGGGCTTCAGGTCTGGATCGACCGGGCCCATGGACGGGGCTGGGTGGCGGTGGATACCGAAACCACTGCGCTGGACGAGATGCGCGCCGATCTGGTGGGCGTGTCGCTGTGTGTCGAGCCGGGGCAGGCGTGTTACGTGCCGCTGACCCACAGGGCCGACGCCGAGGATGGGCTGTTCGGGTCCGACGCGTTGGCCGAGGGGCAGATGGGGCTGGATGCGGCGCTGGCGATGCTGAAGCCGCTGCTGGAAGACCCCGCGGTCATCAAGATCGGCCAGAACATGAAATACGATGCCAAGATCTTCGCGCGCCACGGCATCGCGGTCGCCCCGATCGACGACACGATGCTTATGTCCTATGCGATGCATGCGGGGCTGCACAATCACGGCATGGACGCGTTGGCCGAGCGGTATCTGGGCCACACACCGATCCCGATCAAGTCGGTTCTGGGATCGGGCAAGGCGATGAAGACGTTCGACCGGGTGCCGCTGGCGGATGCGGTGAAATACGCCGCCGAGGATGCGGATATCACCCTGCGCCTGTGGCAGCTGTTCAAGCCGCAACTGCACCGCGCCCGTGTGACGACGGTCTACGAGACGCTGGAACGCCCGCTGGTGCCGGTTCTGGCAGAAATGGAGATGCACGGGATCGAGGTGAACCGCGAGACCCTGTCGCGGATGTCCAACGCGTTCGCGCAAAAGATGGCCGGCCTGGAGGCGGAGATCCACGCGCTTGCGGGCCGCCCCTTCAATGTCGGCAGTCCCAAGCAACTGGGCGAGATCCTGTTCGACGAGATGGGATTGCAGGGCGGCAAGAAGGGCAAGACCGGCGCCTATGCCACCGGCGCCGACGTGCTGGAGGATCTGGCGACCGAGCATGACCTGCCCGGGCGGGTGCTGGACTGGCGGCAAGTGTCCAAGCTGAAAAGTACCTATACCGACGCGCTTCAGGAACACATCAACCCCGATACGGGGCGGGTCCATACGTCCTATTCCATCGCCGGGGCGATCACCGGGCGTCTGGCCTCGACCGACCCGAACCTGCAGAACATTCCGGTGCGCACCGAGGAAGGGCGGCGGATCCGCGAGGCGTTCGTCGCACCTTCGGGCAAGGTTCTCGTATCGCTGGATTACAGCCAGATCGAACTGCGGATCCTGGCCCATATTGCCGGGATCGACGCGCTGAAGCAGGCGTTCCGCGACGGGCTGGACATTCACGCCATGACGGCGGCGGAAATGTTCGATGTGCCGCTGGAAGGGATGGGCCCGTCGGTCCGCCGTCAGGCCAAGGCGATCAATTTCGGGGTGATCTACGGGATTTCCGGGTTCGGCCTTGCGCGCAACCTGCGGATCCCCCGCGATCAGGCCCAAGGGTTCATCGACAGGTATTTCGAGCGGTTTCCGGGGATCCGCGCCTATATGGATGCCACGGTGGCCTTTGCGAAAGAGCATGGATACGTGCAGACGCTGTTCGGGCGGCGCATCAACACGCCCGAGATCAACGCCAAGGGACCGGGCGCCGGGTTCGCCAAGCGCGCCGCGATCAACGCGCCGATCCAGGGCACGGCGGCGGATGTGATCCGGCGCGCCATGGTGCGGATGCCCGCCGCCATCGAAGGGCTGCCCGCCAGGATGCTATTGCAGGTTCA
>JBGTLJ010000333.1:0-7563 GCA_041744175.1 Oceaniglobus sp.
GACGCGGGCGGCATCGCCGCCGCCACCGCGACCCTTCAGGAACCCGAACACGGGCTGACGGCCGCGCGGCTGGCCGAAACGGACGTCCTGCTGTGGTGGGGGCACTGCGCCCATGGTGAAGTGGACGACGCGGTGGTAGAGCGGGTGGCGCATGCGGTCTGGGGCGGCATGGGGCTGATCGTGCTGCATTCCGCGCATTTTTCGAAGATTTTCCTGCGGCTCATGGGCACCCCCTGCAACCTCACCTGGCGCGAGGCGGGCGAGCGTGAACGGCTCTGGGTCACGTCGCGCCAGCATCCCATCGCCCGCGGTCTGCCCGATCATTTCACGCTCAAGAACGAAGAAATGTACGGCGAACCCTTCGGGGTGCCCGAACCGCTGGAAACGGTGTTCGTGTCGTGGTTCCAGGGCGGCGAGGTGTTCCGTTCGGGTTTGACTTGGAAGCGCGGCGCCGGGAACGTGTTCTACTTTCGCCCCGGCCACGAAACCTATCCCACCTATCACGACCCCAACGTCCGGCGGGTGCTGGCCAATGCCGTCCGCTGGGCCGCCAACCCCGAAGCGCGGCTGGAGGACGTAAGCGATGCCCCCAACGTGCCGGTCGAGCAGGCACTTGAACCGCTCAAGGCCCGGGGTGCGAAACTTCATGCCGATGGCGAGGAAGGATTCCGCTGAATGACCGTGCGCGCTCTCCTACAGGAATCCTACGCGGTTCCAACGGATTTCACACGCCTTCTGATCCTCGGCACCGGCAGCATGGCGCACAGCCATGCCACCGCGTTCTCGGCGATCCCGGGTGTCGCACTTGTCGGCGCTGTCGATGTCAGCCCGGCAAGGCTCGATGCGTTCTGCGACCGGTTCGGGATCGCCAGCCGCTTCTCCTCGCTCGATGCTGCGCTGGAGTGGGGCAGTTTCGATGCGGTGGCCAACGTCACGCCCGATCAGGCCCACCACGCCACGACCCTGCCGTTGCTTGCGGCGGGCAAACACGTGCTGTGTGAAAAGCCTCTGGCAACAACCCATGAAGAAGCCGTTGAAATGGCTGAAAAAGCTGCTGCCGCCGGTGTCGTGAACATGATCAACCTGACCTATCGCAGCAACGCCGCCATGCAGGCCGCCGCCCGGATGGTTGCCGACGGCCGCATTGGCGAGATCCGCCATTTCGAGGCATCGTACCTGCAAAGCTGGCTCGTGCAGCCGGCCTGGGGCGACTGGGCCAGCGAGGATCAGTGGCTCTGGCGGCTGTCGCGCGCCCATGGCTCGGCCGGGGTGCTGGGCGACGTGGGCATCCACATCATCGACTTCGCAACCTATGTCGCAGGCGCCGACATTGCCTCTGTGTCCTGTCGCCTGCGGACGTTCGACAAGGCCCCGGGCAACAGGATCGGCCCCTATCCCCTTGATGCGAATGACAGTTGCGTCATGCACGTGGAACTGGCGAACGGTGCCGTGGGCACCATCCACGCGTCGCGTTACGCCACCGGCCACCTCAACGACCTGACGTTGCGCATTCACGGCACGAAGGGCGCGCTTTTGGTCGAATCGGCGGTGGGAGTCGACCGCTTGTCGGCCTGCCTGTCGCCCGTGACGGATCCGACGGGGTGGGATGTCATCCCGCTCGATCCGGTGGCGCCCGTCTTCTCGCGGTTCATCGACGCGATCCGCAACAACGGGCCGCGAGACCCTGACTTCGCACGCGGCGCTGCTCTGCAAAAGGTGCTTGACGATGCCGGCGGGCGGGGGCTTTTCCGGGGCTACCAGGAATAGCGGCGGTTTCAGCCGTGCTGTGGCTGACGCCTGATCGCGCCGGTGATGTCGGACAGCGCGAACGCGCCGATCCGGGTGCCGATCACATAATAGCTGGCCATGCCGGTGACGATCAGACCGGCCAGCGCCACGAATTTCAGCCCCGCCATCCCGAACAGCGGCCCCAGCCCGACCATGGCGAGCCAGAGGCAGATTCCCATCCCCAGCGATGCGACAACGATCCGCCAGATGCGGGTCTTGAACCTGGCATCATATTCGGCAGCCGCGCCCATGGTGCGTCCACCCCGCGCCAAGAGCCAGACCATCGCCCAGGCGGCGAGCGTGGTGGCAATGGCGGCAGAGAGAAAGCCGATGACGGGCATGAGCCCCACGGCAATGACGGCATTCACGATCATCGAAACCAGCGCGTAGCGAAACGGCGACCGGGTATCTTCCCTTGCGAAATAAAGCGGTTGCAGGACTTTCTGCATCACGAAGGCCGGCAGCCCCAGACCATAGATCGCCAACGCGAGAGCGGTTGCGGCGCTGTCATCGGGGCCGAAGGCCCCGCGCTGGAACAGCGTGGTGACAAGCGGCAGGGGGATCACCACGAAGGCAACCGCACAAGGCACGGTCAGCGTCAGCGCCATTTCCGCCGCCCGGTTGAAACCGTACCGGCCGCCGTCGGTGTCGGACGCCGAAAGCCGCCGCGAGAGTTCCGGCAAAAGGACGACGCCGATGGCGATGCCGACGACCCCCAGCGGTAGCTGGTACAGACGATCCGCGTAGTTCAGCCAGGCGATCGCACCGTCGTAGAAACTAGCAACCTGTCGCCCGACCAGCAGATTGACCTGCACCACCCCCCCGGCCAGGGCGGCGGGGGCCGCGATGATCGCCAGCTTGCGCAATTCGGGCGTCAGGCGCGGACGCCGTATCGTCAGCCGGAATCCGGCGCGCGACGCGGCAAACCATACAAGGGCAAGCTGTGCGATGCCGCCAAGCGGGACCGACAGGGCCAGCGTGTCGCCGACCCGCAGCCCCAGCATCCGGTCGAGCCCCAGACCCAGCATGTCGGACGCCGGGCGACCCGTCGCCGCGGCGATCAGCATGCCGGCAATGAAGACAAGGTTGAGCAGGACAGGCGCTGCCGCGGCCGCAAGGAACCGGCGATTCGCGTTCAGCACACCCGACACCAGCGCGGCGAGCGATATGAACAGGATGTAGGGAAATGCGATGCGCCCGTATGCGACCGCCAGATCGAACCGTTCGTCGCCGCGAAATCCGCTTGCCATGGCGGTGACCAGCCATGGCATGAACACCACGCCCAATCCGGTCACGACCGACAGGATGACGATCATCCCGGCAAATGCATCCTGTGCAAAACCCAGTGCATCGTCGTCCGTTTCCAGTTTCTTTGAAAACAGCGGGATGAATGCCATGTTGAAGGCACCCTCGGCAAAGAACCGGCGGAACATGTTGGGCAGCGAAAAGGCGATCAGGAACGCCTCTGCCACAGGGCCGGAGCCAAGGAACGCCGCGATCAGGATGTCGCGGGCGAACCCGAAGATCCGGCTGGCTAGCGTCCAGGCGCCGACCGTGAAGAAACCGCGCAGCATCAGGTCAGCGCGCGCGCGGCGCCCTGTTCGATGGCGTCCCTCAGGCGGCGTTCGAGCGCGCGCTGCTTGCCTTCGGAATAGAGTTTCAAGCCGAACATGTCCTTGACATAAAAGGTGTCCACCACCTGTTCGCCGTATGTCGCTATGACGGCGCTGGCAATCGATACGTTGCCCGCGGCAAGGGTTCGGGTGAGATCGTAGAGAAGTCCGGGGCGATCGCGTGTATCGACTTCGATGATGGTGTATATTTCCGATCCGTCGTTGTCGAAGGTGATCGACGTCGGCAGGCGAAACCCGCGTTCGCGCTTTTTGAGCTTGTCTCTGGGCCCGAGTGCATCGCGGGCGACGACTTCGCCCTTCAGGGTGCGTCCGATCATCTTGCGCAAGCGGTCCAGCCGGGATTCGTCATAGGGCGCACCGTCGCCGTCCTGTACCCAGAACACTGCGGTGGCGAACCCGTCATTGCTGGTATAGGTGCGCGCATCCACCACGTTTGCGCCGACAAGGGCCAGAGCCCCCGCCAGCCGCGAAAAGATTCCCGGATGGTCGGCCATCGCGAAACACGCACGCGTGGCAGCGCGGTCCGGGTCGGGCTTCAGGTCGATGCGGATGTCGCCGTTGTCGATGCCGTCCAGCAGTTTGGCAAAGACCGCATGTGCGCCGGTGTCCAGACCCTGCCAGTACGGCGGGTAATGCCGCTGGGTTTCGGCACGCAGGGCCGCCTTGCTCCAGTCCGGCAAGGCGTCGCGCAGACGGCGACGGGCTTCGGCTCCCCTCGTTTCCCGGTTCAGATCCTCCAGCCCGTTTTCCAGGGCATGGGCGGTTTCCTTGTAAAGCGTTCTGATCAACTGGGCCTTCCAGTTGTTCCATGTCCCCGGCCCGACGCCGCGGATGTCACAGACGGTCAGCAGGGTCAGCATGTCCAGCCGTTTGCGATTGCGCACCGCCTTGGCGAAGTCCCGGATCGTGCGGGGGTCGGAAAGATCGCGTTTCTGCGCGAAATCCGACATCAGGAGGTGATAGCGCACCAGCCATTCGACGGTATCGACCTCCGGCTGCTTCAGCCCCAGCCGGGGCGCGACCTTTCTGGCAATCCTGGCCCCGACGACGGAGTGATCCTCGTCGCGGCCCTTGCCGATGTCGTGCAGCAGCAGCGACAGGAACAGAACCTTGCGGTTTACACCGCCAGACTTGACGATCCCGCTGGCGATCGGCAACTCGTCGTCCAGCTCTCCGTGTTCAATCTGCGCGAGCGTGCTGATGACCTGGATGGTATGTTCGTCCACCGTATAGTGATGGTACATGTTGAATTGCATCATCGCGACGATGGATTCGAACTCGGGCAGAAATGCCCCCAACACTCCAAGCTCGTTCATCCGGCGCAATGCACGTTCCGGATTGGGGTATTTCAGCAGCAGATCCATGAACAGCCGGATCGATTCGGGCGCACGCCGCATCCGGTCGTCGATCAGATGCAGGTTCGCCTCGATCGCGCGCATGGCGTCGGGGTGCAGCAGATAGCCGGTCCTCAGCGCCTCATCGAAGATCCGCAGGATATTGATCGGGTCGGTGAGGAACATGTCGCGATTGGCGCAACAGAGGCGGTTCTGTTTGATCACATAGCCGTCGCGCGCCCGTTTCTTGCGGCGGAAGAACCCGACAAGGCTCGGTGCGGCCTTCTTGTGGTCCGCCTCCAGCGCGGTGAGAAGGACGCGCGTCAGCTCTCCCACCTTGTTGGTATGGCGAAAATAGGTCTGCATGAAATGCTCGACCCCGCGGCGTCCTCCCTTGTCCTCGTAGCCCATGCGTTCGGCCACCTCGACCTGCATGTCGAAGGTAAGCTGGTCCATCGCCCGTTCGGCCACCAGATGCATGTGGCACCGCACCGCCAGAAGAAAGGTTTCGGCCCTGTTGAAACTGAGATACTCGGCTTCGGTGAATACCCCCAGCTTGACAAGTTCTACGGCCTTGCCGACGCCATTGACGTATTTCGCGATCCAGAAAAGCGCCTGCAGATCGCGAAGGCCACCCTTGCCCTCTTTCACGTTGGGTTCGACCATATAGCGTTGACCGCCTTGCTTGCGGTGCCGCACCGTTCGCTCCGCCAGCTTGGCAGTGATGAATTCGCTTCCTGTGAAACGGAACAGATCTGACCAGAGCCTGAGATCCAGCTGCTCGGCGGTGGCCGTGTCACCGCACAGGAACCGTCTTTCCAGAAGGGCCGTGCGGACCGAATAATCGTCGCGCGCGATGGCAAGGCAATCGCGGATCGTCCGGCTGGCATGACCGACCTTCAGGTGCAGATCCCAGAAGATATACAGCATGGATTCGATGACGCTTTCCGCCCATGGGGTAAGCTTGTACGGCGTCAGGAAAAGCAGATCGACATCGGAGAAAGGGCACATTTCTGCGCGCCCGTACCCGCCGACCGCGAGCACGGTCAGCCGTTCGCCATCGGTCTTGTTGCCCACCGGATGCAAATGCAGACAGACAGTCTCAAAGATGGTCTCAACCACACGATCCGTCAGGTAGCTGTAGGCATGCACCGTTTCGCGGGCGTCATGGGGACGTTCGTGAAAACCGGTGGCGATCTGCTGACGGCCGTGTTCCAGCGCCAGTCGAAGGTGATGGACAATCCGCGCCCGTCGCGCCCTGTCATCCAGTTGCGCGGTCAGATCGGCATTGATCGACCTCCTGACGGCCACGGTGTCGAAAATTCCGATCTCGGGACGGATCAGGTCTCCGGTGTCCGGGAGTTCAGGAGCCTGGCCGAAAACCGGTTCAGGAACCGGCGCCACCAAAGTTTCGCGGTGCAGGGTCAATCACAACCACCCGATTGTTCTGGATTTGGGCCACGGCCATGCCGCGCTGATTCGTACCGTCGCGCCGAAATCGGAAGATGCCGTTAACGCCGACAAATCCCGAACCCTGAGTCAGGGCTGCCGCGCTCAGATCGCTTCCCCGCCCGGACGCCGCCAGCGCACCTATCGCGGCGATTCCGTCATACGCCAGCCCGGCAATGGGATGGGGTGCAGTTCCATAGGCGGCCTGATAGCGGCTGTCGAACCGCGACGTAAGGTTTGGATCCGGAAGCGCGAACCAACTTCCCTGGATTCCCCGCAAGGACAGCGCGCTGGCGGGAATATCTAGCCGCTGCAAGCCGATATACTGAGCCACATCGGGGGGCAGGCCCGCGCCGGCAAGGCCATCGACGATGAACGACAATGCCCCGTCCGTGCCCGATGTCATGAAAACGGCGTCGGCATCGGTCGCCTTCACATCGGCAGCGATGCCGGGGATAGCGGCGGCCACGCTTTGTTGCGACAGCTCGAACGAGGCAGTGCCGGCGAGGTTCGCGCCGTTGCTGCGGATTGCCGTCACGATGGCATCGCGACCAAGCTCTTCGGCGGTGCTGCGTCCGTGCACGACGAAGATGTCGGATTTGCCCTGTCCCCGCGCATAGCCGACCAGCCGCGAGGCGGTGTTTTCGAACGTGTTCCCGAGCACGAAGACGTTGCCCCCAGCGATGGAGGTGTTGTTCGAGAACGACAGCACGTTCACCCCGCTGGATGCGACTGCCACACCGGCGGCATTCGCCGCGCTGGCGAAGACCGGGCCGATGAGGATGCGTGCGCCATCCTCCACGGCCCTGCGCGCCACGTCGGCAGCAATCCCGGGCTGACCGGCGGTATCGTAGACCCGCAGATCGATCTCGACACCGTCAAGGTCGGCGATCGCGAGCCTGGCGGCATTTTCCAGACTGCGCGCCAGTATCAGGCCGCCGTCCGGAGATCCTGCCGGCACCAGAAGCGCCACGGGAACCGCACCGCCAGCCCCGGCGTCCGGAATCGCACTGCTGCCCCGCGAGACCGGCTCGCAGGCTGCCAGGGCGAACGCGGCGGCGATGACCAGGGAGATCCGGCCAATCGGCTTGCGGACGGACTGCAAAAAGGCAAACA
Organism: Oceaniglobus sp.; assembly: GCA_041744175.1. Taxonomy (GTDB): domain Bacteria; phylum Pseudomonadota; class Alphaproteobacteria; order Rhodobacterales; family Rhodobacteraceae; genus Oceaniglobus. Next base: position 7,322 of record JBGTLJ010000333.1, read on the forward strand.
TTGGCGTGTTCTTTCAATACGGGCGTTGGGGCGGGCGATCAGGTCGCACGACCTTATTCGGAGTCCCGAACCGTGTAAATCGGAGTCCCTCGATCATGACGCGGATTGCACAAGTTCGCCCACTTCCACCCGGTCTGCATCTGGTTGCAACGCCCATTGGAACCGCACGCGACATCACTCTGCGGGCTCTGGATACGCTTGCTTCGGCCGATGTCATCGCCGCCGAAGACACGCGGACGACC
>JBGTLJ010000334.1:0-4735 GCA_041744175.1 Oceaniglobus sp.
GTTCCCGTTCTGGGCCGCAACGAAGGGTTCGTCCGGCGCACCGCCCGCGCGGTGCTGGCACCCGAAAGGATCGTGAACGCCGTCATGGTCGCCCTTGCTGACCGCAAGCGCCGATGACTGAATGGTCCCGTTGGTCAGGCCGTCCTGACCCGTCGCCGCCGTGCGATCGTGGCAATCGCCACGATATCGCTCAGCAACGGGTTCCGCGTCAGCCATAGCGCCATGGGCCAGACCAACAGGGCGGGTCCGCTTGCCGCGATCAGGGTCAGCACCGGCGGCAGGTCGGTCGTCTGGATGACAATGGCCGGTCCCAACAGCGTCAAAAAGGTGACAAAAACCGACCTGCCCGCCGAAGAGAGATGCGACCGGCCGAACCCGCCGATATCCCGATACTGCACCACGACCGTCATCGCTGCCTTGATAACGTTCGACGCGACAAGCGCGAGGCAGAACATCTCGAGCGAATGCATCGCCCCCGCCACCCCCAGCACGATACGCGCGCCGATATGCACCAGCTGGATGCGAAGGTAGGCGTTCAACTGCCCGATGGCCGTGAAGTATTTCAGCGCCATCTTCAGGAACGGTGAAGCAAGCCCTCCGATGGCAAGGATCTGAACGGCAGGTATGGCGGCCTCCCATGCTTCGCCCATCAGGACCCGCACCAAAGGGTCTGCCAGCAATGCAATCATTGCAAATCCGGGCCACGTGATGGGCGCCAGACGGTCGAGCTTAGCCAGGAGAATCTGGTCGCGGGATACGCCGTCGCGCAACGCGGCGCTGATCGACGGCAGCATGACCGGCGTCAGCGCATCGAAGAGGGTCTTGTCCAACAGATCGCGAACTTTCTGTGCGCGGTTGAACACGCCCGTCGCACCGGCGCCCGCCAGCGCGGTCAATCCCGACAGCAGCACCAGATCCGCGACCTTCGGCAGCAGACTGATCAGGGTAAAAACGCTGCCGAACCGGCCCATCGCGCGCAGGTGGCGGATCCGCGGCAAGGTGCGTGGCAGGGTCTTCAAACCAGGATGGGGCCAGAGGAAGATCACGGCACGTGCCGCGTTTCCGGCCAGCAGCCCGACTGACAGCGCAATCGCCGAAAAGCCGACCAATGCCATGATAATGGCAAACGTGACGTCGGCGATGGTGGCCGACACGTTGGCAATTGCAGGGCGGCGGAACGCCATGCCGCGCTCCAGTCGCGCCTGACGGCTCAGGATCACCGGTTCCAGAATCAGCGCCAGCGCAAGTGGGGCGAGGGCGGCCGCGACCGGTGCCGAAATCCAGCCCGCGGGCAGGATCACCGGCAAGCCGAGGCAAAGGACGGCGCCGATGGCCGCAAAGGACATCGACATCCACGTGATACTGACCAGCAGGCCCAGATCGGTATCGGACTTTGCCTGAACGATGTATTGACCCAATCCGAATGCTGCAACCGCCTGCATCACGCTGTAAATCGCCAAAGCAACAGCGAAGGCCCCGAAATCCGATGGATCCAGCAGGCGAGACATGACGGTGAACCCGACGATGACCAGCGCCAGTCCGGCAGCGTGGCTTGCCAGCATCGATGTGATTGCCCCGTGTATGCCGCGCGATGCGCTGCTGCCATCGCCCGACGTCGTGGTCATTTAAGTATCGCGCAGATAAACATGGCTCGTCCCGGATCGCTTCACCTCGGCAAACCCTTCGCGGCGCAACCGCCGGCGAATTCCAAGGATCGGCAGGATGCCGGTAATCGGCGGGTGGAACTCAACCAGGATCATCCGCACGCCGTCCAGCGGGGCATGGCCAAAGAACGCCTGTTCTCCGCCCTGGATATCGACGACAAGGACCGTTGGCCGCACGTTGGCATGGACCGGCTCGTAATCCTGCATGGGGACCGCCACGGCCTCCAATGCATTGCTATTGTCGGTCATGGCGGAATGGGAGAACCGTTCGGCCAGATAGAATGTCACCTCGCCCGCCTGCGGGCCGACGACGGCCATCCGCAGATCGGGCGCGACGTCGTTGAGCGCGTAGTTTTTTCGGATCAGCGGCTCCATCCGGGGATTGCCCTCGTAGGTGGTGACCCGCCCCGGGCCAAGCCGCTTGGCGCAGGCGATCGCGACCATGCCGATTCCGCCGCCCAGCTCCAACACACGGTCGTCGTCACGCAGAAACCTGGCCAGCAGTGCGCGCTCGTGGACCGTATGGCGCCCGGACGCCAGCTTTCGCACGTTGAAATCCGACATCAGGGGATCGATCAGCATTTTGATCCCATCGATCTCGACGATATTGCCGGTCTGCGGTGGGACCTGGGCCGCGATGGCGGGATCAATACCGGCCTTGCCACGCCACCGGCGCCATTTCTGCTTCAGTCGCGTCGCGACATGATCCGCTATCAGGCCAAGATCATCCACTGCCCCGTGCATGTTCGTCGTGTTCATCAGCCCGCCCAATCCGCCAAGGGTTCGCCGACCAATTCATTTAAAAGCCGACCGTCACATTTGTAGATCTGCGTCAGATCCTGCATCAGGTCCACCGACAGATCGAAGGAAACCGTGCTCACACTCGGACGATCGCGCCAGATCGGCAAGCCCTGGAGCGTCCGCGAAAGTGATTTGATCAAAATTTGCGCCCCTAGCGCCTGTGCGGCCTGCCGCACGGTCACGGGCATGGCGACCCGGCGGCTGGACGCATTTTTCGTACGGAACGGTATGTCCGGAGCCGTGGCGATGTCGAGGTGATCCGCAATCCGTGACAACTGCGGCTCAGGATCGGAAAACAACCGCTCGGCGCGCAGAACCAGAATCTGGGATCGGTCGAAAACTGTCAGCCACCGGGCGAGTTCGGCGCCGTAACGCCCCGTTTCCACGTAACCGGGATCTGACCGGACGGCTACATCCGGCGCACGTGTCTCGCGGCCCGTCACAAGCCGATGGCGATAGTGCGAGGCAAGTCTGACGATCGGATCGCGCACGACGTAGATCAGGCGCACATCCGGCATCAATTCGGCGATCCGGTGTGGCACGCCGGGATGTTCGGTCCCGCGTGCGTAACCGTTCGATGCCTCGCCGCAGATCTGGTTCGGTCCGGCTTGTGCGAATTGGCGCCGATACCAGTCTGGCCCCTTGTCCCACCGTCCCTCGTCCAGAAAGAAGCGCATTTCCTTCCACGGGTGGATGAACACCTGCGGGTGCCGCCCAAGCCAGTCGTGCAGGGCGGTTGTACCGCATTTCGTCGCGCCGATGACCAGAAAGTCGGGCAGACGACCGTGTGGAGACGTCGTCGTCCGGACTCGCGATGCGATGTTCATTTGATCGCTAGATACCCTTCAAAGCAAAGGTTCTTCCAGACGACCATGACGTCCTTGAACCCCGCACGAGCCAGCAGATCCAGATTGCCCTGCGTCGAAAACGGCTCCAGCACGCCTTTCAGGCTCCGGGTCTTGTGCATGATCTCGGCTTCGTTGAAGCCTTGGTCCAGTTTGAAGTCGGCGTAGAGCGTCGACAGGATATCCTGAAACCGCGCATCGGGGCCGAGTACCTTTTCGAACATGATGAACTCGCCGCCCCAATTCAGCGCCTCGTACACACGATCATAGAGCCGCTGGCGCTGCGCCGGGCGCACGAACTGCATGGTGTAATAAGACGTAATTAGATCCGTCGGCTCCAGTTCAACATGCAGAGCGTCACCCTGCACAATGGTAATATTGCCGTAATCTGCACAGGCCTTGCGGGCGGCCTCTGCCATGCCCGGTTCGATCTCGATCCCGACCATCCGGAAGTCGAGCGTCCGGTGCCAGTCCGCCAGCCTGCGTGTCAGAGCGGCGGTGGAACAACCAAGCTCGATGGTGAGCGATCCATCGGTCACGAACCAGTCGCTCAACCGCGCTATGAGATCGTGACCCTCGCGGTAGCCGGGAATGGATTGTTCGATGTGATCCTCGAACGACGCGGACACATCGGAAAATGTCCAGCGCGCATTTTCGGCGCTGATTCCCTGACCGACGCCCGATGGTATCTGCGTGTCGCCTTTGGGCAGGGCCTTTGGTGTGTCTGCCATCGTCGCCTCCGATGTTTCGTACAACATGTCTCGCACCCGATCAGCGTTTATCTAGACCATTTCACAATGACACAAGGGCCATCCACAACCATCCTGCCCGGCGGCTTGTAGCTTTGCACCAAATGCCGTTATTTCAGGTCATGCAGATCGATCCCGGCCCACCCCTCGTCAGCATTATCATGCCCGCGTTCAACGTCGCGGACTACATCGATGCGGCCATTGTCTCAGTCCGCAACCAGTCGTGGCCCCGGCTGGAGCTGATTGTCGTCGACGACGGATCGACGGATGCGACGGCGCAATGGGTCGCGCGGATGGCGCAGGACTGGACCGGGCCAGGGCGGGCGCTCTGCTTGATCAGGCAGGACAACGGCGGCGCCGCGGCGGCACGTAACGCCGGAATCGCGGCGGCAAAGGGGGCGTTCATCGCTCTGTTCGATGCCGACGATATCTTTCACCACCACCTCGTGACGTCGCAGATGAATCTGCTGCGTACGAACCCGGACGTGGATCTTGCCTTCGCACTCTACCGTTATGTGGACGAGGAGGCGATGGTCACCGGCGTTCAGGCCCCACCGCCCAGCCTGCGGCTGGGGACCTATGACATCCTGTGCGACAATATCGTGCATGCCCCCTTGTTCCGGGCCGGAATATTGGCCGAGACCGGCCTGATGGACGAGGGCCTGCGCGCGCACAT
>JBGTLJ010000335.1:0-2244 GCA_041744175.1 Oceaniglobus sp.
CGCGCCAACGCCACCCTGGACGCGGTCGGCGGTACCGCCGTCTGGCTCGTCTCGGACGCGGGCGCCTGCACGACGGGCGAGATCGTGCGCGTCGATGGGGGTTATCACGTGCTGGGGATGCCGCAGCCCGAAAATCTCTGACAGTCGCGCGCCCGATCCTCGCGGACGGGCGGGGTATCCAACCGTGGGGCGAGTGGCGCGGGCCTGACCACGCCCACCGCGTCCGTGCCTTGCGGCCGTATGGCGGCGGGTACCAGACGCGACGTAAAGATGCCGACCACGGAACCCTGACGGGAATCCGCACGTTGTCGGAACATCAGCTGTTTATTTCGAAGGAGATCGAAGATGGCAAATCAAGATCAGGCCAAAGGCAAGGCCAAGGACATCGGCGGCAAGGCCAAGGAAGAATTCGGCGATGCAACCGGCAATGACAAGATGAAGCACGACGGTCAGTCCGATCAGGTCAAGGGCAAGGCACAGAAGACCTACGGAGACGGCAAGGAAAAGCTGAAAGACTAGGCTGCACCTTGTGCATTGACTGATTTAGGGGACGAGGCATGTGAAAACGTGCCTCGTCTTTTTTGTATGGGCGGCCCTGGCAGGAATGTTGCCGATCTGCCTTAGCCCAACCGCGAGACAAGCGGGAGCATTCCAGGGCCGGCGGCCGATGCAGGGGGCGGCGCCCACGGGCGAGAGATCCTCGGGTCAGGCCCGAGGATGACGTTGCACACGGGGCGGGGTCGCGCCCCTAGGACACCGTGACGATTTCCACCGCAAAGGTCAGATCCTGTCCCGCCAGCGGGTGGTTTGCGTCCAGCGTCACGGTTTCCTCGGATACGTCGGCGATCACCACCGGCAGGGTCTGGCCATCCGGCGTCTGAACCTGCAACTGGGTGCCCACCGCGACCGGGATATTGTCCGGAAACTGATCGCGCGGCACCGGCTGCACCCGCTCGTCCTCCCGTGCGCCATAGGCGGCATCGGCGGGGATCGTCACCTTGGTTTCCTCGCCCTCGGACATGCCCAGCACGACCGCCTCCAGCCCCGGGATGATCTGTCCGGCACCCAGCTGGAATTCCAGCGGATCGCGCCCTTGCGAACTGTCGAACACGGTGCCGTCCTCCAGCGATCCGGTATAGTGCATCTTGACGGTGTTTCCTGTTTCGGCGGCTGCCATCGGGTATCCTTTCGATCAAAAAAGCAATGGCGCGCCGGGACCGGCGCGCCAATTTTTCGCCAACAGGATGCCAAACCCCGCCCGCCAAGTAAACCCCGCTTTCCCTCGCCCCGCGCCTGTGCCAGATTCCCGCCACCCGAGCGCGAGGCACCCATGGCCATCACCACCTGCATCTTCGACGCCTACGGCACCCTTTTCGACGTGTCCGCCGCTGCCCGCGCGGCCGCGGGCGAACCCGGCAACGGTGCGCTGAAGGACACCTGGCAGAGCCTTGCCGCCGACTGGCGCGCCAAGCAGCTGCAATACACCTGGTTGCGGGCGATCATGGGCGATCACTGCGATTTCTGGCAGGTCACCCGGGACGGGCTCGACTGGGCGCTCGAGGCCGCAAGGATCACCGATCCCGCGATCCGCGAACGCCTGCTCGCCCTCTACTGGGAACTCGAGGCCTATCCCGAGGTGCCGCAGATGCTGGCCGATCTGAAAGCCGCCGGCATGTCCACCGCGATCCTGTCGAACGGATCGCCCGACATGCTGGCGGGGGCGGTCCGCTCGGCAGACCTTGGCGATCTTCTGGACGACACCCTGTCGGTGGAAAGCGTCGGCATCTTCAAGCCCGATGCGCGGGTCTACGACATGGTGGGCCAGCGGTTCGGCTGCGCCCGCGATCAGGTGCTGTTCGTGTCCTCCAACGGCTGGGACGCCTGCGCCGCCGCCGGTTACGGCTTTGCCACCGCCTGGGTGAACCGGGCGGGCGATCCGCTGGACCGTTTGCCTGCCGCCCCGCACCACATCCTGTCCGACCTCACCGGCATCGCGGGACTGGTCTGATGGCCGGGCCGACCCGCATCCCCGGTGCCGCGCCCGCCGGGGACCACGGGCCTGAAATCGCCGAAAACCGCCATCGCCGCGTTGCGCTGCCCTTGGGTGTGGCCAGAGGGCAGGCGATCTGATGGCGCGGTTCACCACATCCGACGGGCTGACCCTGCACTATGACGACGAACCGGGCCCCGGCACGCCGATCCTGTGCCTGGCGGGGCTGACCCGCACCGCCGCCGATTTCGGCT
>JBGTLJ010000336.1:0-5754 GCA_041744175.1 Oceaniglobus sp.
CAGCTACTTTCGCCTTGAAAGCCGGGCTGTGATTCCGGCGCGGTCGTCTCGTCATGGTCATCTCCTCGCTGGCAGCATCATGCTGCTGTTGCGCGGAAAATCCACTTATCTCGGCTGTTCAGTTTTCCCGAGCCTTCTCTCGGTGACACCCGTCACATCGCCCGCCTCGCCGACATCGAACCGGATCGGCGCGCCCGCCACCCCCGTAGCATTGACGAACAGCCGGGCCGGACCGGCCCCCCCGGCCACGAAGAGATCCGCGAAATCGTCGCCATTGCAGTCCAGGATCGCGACGCCGCCGCCGACAAAATGTTCCCACCCGCCCGAATAGACATGGGCAACGGGCAGATCGGCGGACCGGTCGATGAACCGTACCTCGCCCGATGCCGGACCCGACAGTATCGCCAGCATCAACGCCAAACGGCGGATCATCGTGCCACCGCCACGGCCCCGGGCCCCAGCGCCAACGTCGTCGCATGGGACAGCGCCAGCGCGGCGGCGCCGCGGGCCCAGATCATGTCGCCCCAGGCATGAACCTCGACCCGGGGCGCGGGTCGGTCGACCTGGATCGACACTTGCGCCAGTTCGGCCAGAACCTCATCGGCATAAAGGTAGTCATAGCGCATCTGTTCGCCCGACAACAGGATCAGCTCCGGATCGAACAGATTGACCACGGTGCCGATCCCCACGGCCAGATACCGCCCCGCGCGGCGAAAGATCGATTGCGCCGCCTGTTGCCCCGCCCTAGCATGGTGGTACAGCTCTTCGAGCATCTGTGCGGTTGTCAAGCCACCGGGCTGCAGGTTCAGAGCGGTTGCCGCCTCGCGCGCCATCGCATAGTCCGCAACATACGCCTCTAGGCACCCGCGCTGCCCGCAGCGGCAGAGCGCGCCGTCCAGCTCTACCTTGATATGCCCCAGTTCGGTCCCCAGCCCCCGGGCGCCGCGATACAGGCGATTGTTCAGCACCAAACCCATCCCGACGCCGTGTTCGATGGTCACGACGGCAAAGTTCGACACCGCCCGCCCGTCGCCGAACCACAGTTCGGCAAGCGTCACCAGATTGGCGTCGTTCTCGATGATGACGGGCACGCCGATCCGGTCCCGCAGCATTTCGGCCAGGGGAACCGCGCTCCCCTGCACAAGAGGCGACCACAGGACGCAGCCCTCTGCGCCGTCGATGTAGCCCGGCAGACCCACGCCGACCGCGTCGATCCGGCCGATCTCCAGCCCGGCCCGATCCAGCACGATGTCCAGCAGATGGGCGATGCGGGCCACCACCTCTTCGGGCGACAGCGCCTGGCCGCCACCCTGCAGCGTGATCTCTGCGACCACCGCACCGGCAAGATCGTGGATCACGGCGGTATGGGCCACCATCGAGACCTTGATCCCCGCCACATGGCCGGCCGCCGCCCTGACGGCCAGCGATACCGGCGGGCGGCCCCTGCCGGCATCGACATCGCGCCGCGCGGTCGCGATTTCGCGGAGATAGCCCGCCGCGAGCAGTTCGGCCGTGGCCGGAGTGACGGATGCAGGGCTGACCCCCAGTGAACGGGAAAGTTCCAGCCGCGAAATCGCCCCGTGGGCGCGCACCTTTTCGAACACCGACAGCCTCAGCGGCACCGGGACCGAGTCGACGGCCGGGGACAGGGGACCGCACCCTTTGGGTGTTCCGCCGGCGACGGGCGGCACGACGGCAGAATCGATCCTGTCCGTCACCACCTGCATTGTCCTCCCTCTGCGGCCTGATCCCGCCCAGCCCGATATTTCGGTGCGATCGGGGGATCCAAGACGCTCAGGTTACGCAGAAGCGGCCAGTTGGCAAACTATTTATTTTGACACCTGAATTAAAGATTGCCATGCTATCGGCACGCTATGCAACTGACTGCCGCCGAAGAGCGGTGGCAGCATCCGGGAGGAACGAAATGCGTCTCACGCTTCTGGCAGCCGCCGCGCTGTCGACATCGCTTACATCCATGGCCTTCGCGCAGGACGGCAAGACCGTCGGCGTCAGCTGGTCCAACTTTCAGGAAGAGCGCTGGAAGACCGACGAAGCCGCGATCAAGTCCGCGCTCGAGGCTGCGGGCGCGACCTATGTCTCGTCCGACGCCCAGTCGTCGTCGTCCAAGCAGATTTCCGATGTGGAATCGCTGATCGCCCAGGGTGTCGATGCGCTGATCATCCTGGCACAGGATGCGCAGGCGATCGGTCCGGCCATCGAGGCCGCAGCCAACGAAGGCATTCCCGTCGTCGGCTATGACCGCCTGATCGAGGACCCGCGCGCCTTCTATCTGACCTTCGACAATATCGAGGTCGGCCGGATGCAGGCGCGCGCCGTTCTAGAGGCTGCTCCGACCGGCAATTACGTTATGATAAAGGGTTCGCCCACCGATCCCAACGCCGATTTCCTGCGCGGTGGCCAGCAGGAGATCCTGCAACCCGCCATTGACGCGGGCGACATCACCATCGTCGACGAGGCCTATACCGACCAGTGGCTCCCCGCCAACGCCCAGCGCAACATGGAACAGATCCTGACCGCGCAGAACAACGAGGTCGACGCCGTCGTCGCATCCAACGACGGCACCGCCGGTGGCGCGGTTGCGGCGCTGACCTCACAGGGCATGGATGGCATTCCGGTGTCGGGGCAGGACGGCGATCATGCCGCGCTGAACCGCGTGGCAATGGGCACCCAGATCGTCAGCGTCTGGAAGGACGCGCGCGAACTGGGCAAGGCCGCGGGCGAAATCGCCGTGGCCCTGGCCGACGGCACAGCCATGGCCGACATCGAAGGCGCGGCCGAGTGGACATCGCCCGCCGGCACGACGCTGACGGCCAAGTTCCTGGAGCCGGTTCCGGTCACCCAGGACAACCTGAGCGTCGTCACCGACGCGGGCTGGATCGAGATCGACGCTCTGTGCCAAGGCGTCTCCGGCGGCCCCGCTCCCTGCAACTGACGATGCAGCGGGCGGCGCCTTGCGGTGCCGCCCGTCGCTCTTTGGTCCGGGATTTCTTCGGTCCGGCGTCGTAGGATGGGGTTTCACCCCGTCGCCCCAAGACTGCATTTTGCGAAGGCCAGCCCATGTCGGATACCGTGAGTCAGTCCCAGAAGGTCGAAAAGCGCAAGCTGCTGGACACACTTGAGGTCGATACCCGCCTGCTGGGGATGATCGGCGCCTTCGTTCTGGTCTGCATCGTGTTCAACGTGATGACGGGCGGGCAATTCCTTACCGCGCGCAACATCTTCAACCTGACGATCCAGACCGTGAGCGTCGCGATCATGGCCACCGGGATGGTGTTCGTCATCGTCACCCGGCATATCGACCTGTCGGTCGGATCGCTGCTGGCGACATGTTCGGCAATGATGGCCGTCACCCAGACATGGTTCCTGCCGACGATCATCGGTCTCGATCTGGGCAGCGCCGCCATCGCCCCGATAGCGATCGCGGTCGGCCTGATCGTCGGCATCGCCATCGGCGCCTTCAACGGCTGGCTGATCGGCTATCTGTCGATCCCGTCCTTCATCGTCACACTGGGCGGGCTGCTGGTCTGGCGCAACGTGGCATGGTACCTGACCAGCGGTCAGACCATCGGTCCGCTGGACGAGAATTTTCGCCTTCTGGGCGGCATCAACGGCACTCTGGGTGTCGGCGCCAGCTGGATCGTCGGAATCCTGTCGGTGCTGGCCGCGATCTATGTGCTTTGGCAGGCGCGCCGCGCCAAGGTGGCCCACGACTTCAAGGTAAAACCGGTCTGGGCCGAGGTCACGATGGGGGCGCTGATCGCCGCCGCGATCCTCGGGCTTGTCGCGGTCCTGAACAGCTACAGCATCCCGTCGCGGGTTCTGGCACGCCAGTTCGAGGCCCGTGGCGAAACCATGCCCGAAGGGTTCAGTGCCGGATACGGCCTGCCGGTGTCAGTGCTGCTGCTGGTCGCCATCGCGGTGATCATGACGCTGGTGGCGCGGCGCACCCGCCTCGGGCGCTATATCTTCGCCACCGGCGGCAACCCCGACGCCGCAGAACTTTCGGGGATCAACACGCGGCTGCTGACGGTCAAGGTGTTTGCCATCATGGGGGCGCTGTGCGCGGTGTCCGCCGTGGTGGCCAGTGCGCGGCTGACCTTTCATTCCAACGATATCGGCACTCTTGACGAACTGCGGGTGATCGCCGCGGCGGTGATCGGCGGCACGGCGCTGGCCGGCGGGGTAGGCACGATCTACGGCGCGATTCTCGGCGCGCTGATCATGCAGAGCCTGCAGTCGGGCATGGCCATGGTGGGGGTAGATGCCCCGTTGCAGAACATCGTCGTCGGCGCGGTCCTCGTGCTCGCCGTTCTCATCGACATCATCTATCGCAAGCGCACCGGCGCGAAATGAGGGGCCCCGACATGGCACTGGACAGCACCCGCGGCACGCCCCTCGTGGAACTGCGCGACATCTCGATCTCGTTCGGGGGTGTCAAGGCCGTCGATCACGTCAGCGTCGATCTCTACCCCGGCGAAGTGGTCGGGCTGCTGGGTCACAACGGCGCCGGGAAATCGACCCTGATCAAATGCCTGTCGGGTGCCTACAGGGCGGATTCAGGCGATATCTTCGTGAACGGCGAAAAGGCGGTGATCAACAATCCCCGCGATGCGCGGACCTACAACATCGAAACCATCTACCAAACCCTCGCGCTGGCCGACAACCTCGATTCCGCGTCAAACCTGTTTCTGGGGCGCGAACTGGTCACGCCGTTGGGGTTCGCCGACGATGCGCGGATGGAGTCGGAGGCACGCAAGATCATGCATCGCCTGAACCCCAACTTCCAGAAATTCGCCGATCCCGTTTCGGCTCTGTCGGGCGGCCAGCGCCAGTCGGTCGCCATCGCCCGCGCCGTGTATTTCAATGCCAAGATCCTGATCATGGACGAACCGACCGCCGCGCTGGGCCCGCAGGAAACCAAGATGGTCGCCGAACTGGTACAGGAGCTGAAACGCCAGGGGCTGGGCATCTTCCTGATCTCGCATGACATCCATGATGTGATGGACCTGTGCGACCGGGTGTCGGTGATGAAGAACGGCCAGCTTGTGGGGACCGAGAACGTCAAGGATGTCACCGACGACGAAATCCTCGCCATGATCATCCTTGGAAAGCGGCCAGAGCGCGCCGCATGACCACCTATATCGGGCTCGATTTGGGCACGTCGTCGCTCAAGGCGATCCTGATCGGCGCGGACCAGCAGATGCTGGCCGAACACACGGTGCCGCTTGCCGTAGAGCGGCCCCACGACGGGTGGAGCGAACAGGACCCAGCATCCTGGATCGCCGCCGCCGACAGCGCGCTGCAGGCACTGGCGGCCAAGGCGGATTGCAGCGGCGTCGCGGGTCTGGGTCTGTCGGGACACATGCACGGCGCCACTCTGATCGGCGCCGACGACACCGTGCTGCGGCCCTGCATGCTCTGGAACGACACCCGCAGCGCGACGCAGGCGGCGGCGATGGACGCCGATCCGCGGTTTCGCGCCATCGCTGGCAACATCGTGTTTCCCGGCTTTACCGCCCCCAAGGTCGGCTGGGTGCGCGAAAACGAACCGGCGGTGTTCGACCGCATCGCGAAAGTGCTGCTGCCGAAGGACTATCTGCGGCTCTGGCTCACCGGCGACCATGTGTCGGACTGTTCCGACGCCGCCGGGACTGGGTGGCTCGACACCGGGGCGCGCGCCTGGTCGGACGACCTGCTGGCGGCCTGCCATCTGACGCGGGCGCAGATGCCGGC
>JBGTLJ010000337.1:0-10355 GCA_041744175.1 Oceaniglobus sp.
GATCGGCTGCACCGGCAGCCGCAGGCGCGCGATCATGCGGCGCGCGGCGGCCATTTCCGCAGTGTCCATCTGTTCGAAATCGAGGCTCCGAAGTCTTTCTTCGCCCGACATGGTGCGCGACGCATCGATCTGGATCTCGGAAACGCAGTCATCGACAACGGGCGGCGGCAGATCCCGGTCGACCCCGTCAAGCAACGCTTCGGCAGCGCGCTTTTCTCCCGGCCTGGCCCGACGTTCCTCCTGAACGCCGCGAACCGCCGGGGTCAGCAGAGACATCATATGCTCCAGATAGCGGGGATCGCGCCAATACAGCCGAAAGATCTGGTCGAACACCGCGCGCTGTTCGGCCCGGCTTACGAACACCGCGTGCAGCGTCCAGTAGAAATCGCGGCGGTCGGTGAAACCCGCCGCCTCCACCGCCCGGACCGCCTCGATCACCCGCCCGGGACCGATGGGCAGACCCGCATTTCGCAACGCCCGTGCGAACCAGGTGATGTTGTGGGTCAGTTTCGGATTGTCGGGAAGTTCGAGGGCGGGAAGCTCGGCCATTTCAGGATCCGACGCAGCACAGGCGCTTGACCGGTCCCGGACCCGGGTCAGTGACGCCGTGTCGATGGGACAGAGCGATCATGCGGCGGACAGGTCGGCGCGCACCCGGTCCAGCAGCTTGGCCGCCTCTGATCCGCGGATCTTCTGGATGTCGTCCTGATATTTCAGGATCGCCCCGAGCGTGTCCGCGATCACCTGCGGCGAAAGCTCCATCACATCGAGCGCGAGAAGGCACTTGGCCCAGTCGATGGTTTCCGCCACGCCGGGCTTCTTGAACAGATCCTCGGTGCGCAGGGCCGCGACGAAGGCCACCACCTCGCGCGACAGCGCCTCGCCCGCTTCCGGGGCACGCGTCTGCAGGATCGCGATTTCGCGATCGAAATCCGGATAATCGACCCAGTGATAGAGACACCGGCGTTTCAGCGCGTCGTGCACTTCCCGGGTGCGGTTGGAGGTCAGGATCACGATCGGCGGTTCGGGGGCGGTGATCGTGCCAAGCTCGGGGATGGTCACGGCGAAATCCGACAGCGCCTCGAGAAGGAACGCCTCGAACGGCTCATCGGTGCGGTCAAGCTCGTCAATCAGCAGGACTGGCGCGCCGCCGGGATGCGGGCGCATGGCCTGAAGCAATGGCCTGGCGATGAGATAGTCCTCGGAAAAAAGCTCCGACTTCAGCACGTTGCGGTCCGCGCCCCCGGTCGCCTCGGCGGTGCGGATCGCGATCATCTGCTCGGCAAAGTTCCACTCGTAGACGGCGCTCGACGCATCCAGACCCTCGTAGCATTGCAGCCGGATCAGCTTGCGGCCCAGGCCGGCGGCGATGGCCTTGGCGATCTCGGTCTTGCCGACGCCTGCCTCGCCTTCGAGAAACAGCGGACGGCCCAGTTTGAGCGCAAGAAACGTCACCACCGCCAGCGGTCTGTCGCAGACGTAATCCTGTTCGCCCAAAAGCCTTTGCACCGCATCGATGGAGTTTGGTATCGTTGGCATCTGTCCCCCTAACGGCTGGGCGCCATTGCTGCATTTGGTCGCTCCCAAGGTCAAGACGGGTGGGCAAAGATTGCGCAAATCCCCACAAAGGCGTATGCCGGTGACAACCCAGCGCCGGAGAAATCGACCATGAACATCACCACAAGGATTTCCGCAAAGGACGCCCCTGATATGGCGAAATTTGCCTGGGACGATGCGCTGATGCTCGAGGATCAGCTGGACGAGGACGAGCGGATGCTGCGCGATGCGGCCCGCGAATTCGCCCAGTCCGTCCTGCAACCCAAGGTGATCGCAGCCTACCGCGAAGAAACGAGCGAACCGGGGCTGTTTCCCCTCATGGGTGCCGCCGGTCTGCTCGGCGCGACCCTGCCGGAACAATATGGCGGGCTGGGCGCCGGTTATGTGACTTACGGATTGATCGCGCGGGAAATCGAAAGGGTCGATTCCGGCTATCGCTCGATGATGTCGGTGCAGTCGTCGCTGGTGATCTATCCGATCTATGCGTACGGATCCGAGGCGCAGCGCGAGAAATACCTGCCGGGGCTGTGTGTCGGCACGCTGATCGGCTGTTTCGGGCTGACCGAGCCCGACGCGGGGTCCGACCCCGCCGGAATGAAGACAGTGGCCAAGAAAACCGCCGATGGCTATGTCATTTCGGGGGCGAAGACCTGGATCTCCAACGCGCCCTTTGCCGATGTGTTCGTGATCTGGGCCAAGTCCGAGGCCCATGGCGGCAAGATCCGTGGTTTCATCCTCGAAAAGGGGATGGCCGGGCTGAGCGCGCCGAAGATCGACGGCAAACTGTCGCTGCGCGCCTCGACCACGGGCGAGATCGTGATGGACGGCGTTGAAGTGGGCGAGGACGCTCTGCTGCCCGGTGTGGAGGGGCTGAAAGGACCGTTCGGCTGTCTGAACCGGGCGCGGTACGGCATTTCCTGGGGCGTGATGGGGGCGGCCGAATTCTGCTGGCATGCGGCGCGGCAGTATGGAGTGGATCGCAAACAGTTCGGCAGACCACTGGCACAGACGCAGCTGTTCCAGAAAAAACTGGCCGATATGCAGACGGAGATTTCGCTTGGTCTTCAGGGTTCCATCCGGCTGGGGCGCTTGATGGACAAGGGCAATGCCGCGCCCGAGATGATTTCGATGATGAAGCGCAACAATTGCGGCAAGGCGCTGGATGTGGCCCGGATGGCACGGGACATGCATGGCGGCAACGGCATTTCCGAAGACTATCAGGTCATCCGGCACATGGTGAACCTCGAGACGGTGAACACCTATGAGGGGACCCACGATGTGCATGCCCTGATCCTAGGGCGCGCGCAGACCGGATTGCAGGCGTTCTTCTGAACCCCACGAATTGGCCCGGTCACAGCAGCCGGTTCCGACCGGAACCGGGTCCGCCAGACAAACCCGGGCGGTCTCTGGGCAAGGGATGCCTTTGATAGGAACATTGCCGCCATGGTGATTGGTCCTATCGGAAAATTTTTCGGGGTTCACCGGTGTTTCAAACGATCTCACATCGGCAGTCATGGCACTTGCCGGACCCTGGCACATTGTTGGATGTTCTGGTCTTTCTTCCGGCAATGCGGGCCGGAACGGTGCCGGGCGCATCCGGCAAGTCCATTGTGATCCCTCCAGCGAAAGGAGCCAGAAAGTGCTGAAAAGCAAGGATTCAGTCGTACGCTACTCTGCGTCGTCCGGCCCGGACAGCCCCGATATCTGGGGAATATACGAGCCCGATACGGGATCCATCCAGTATATCTGCGCCGATCCTTCTACAAAGGCCGCCGCGCTGATCGATGTCGTGCTCAATTTCGATCCTGCCAGTTTCGCGATTGACACGCGCAGCATGGATCAGGTTCTCGCGCTGGTCGAACAGCACGGTCTGACCGTCGAATGGGTGCTCGACACCCACCCCCACGCCGACCATGTCATGGCGTCGTCGCGGTTGAGGTCGAGAACTGGCGCACCGAACGCCATCGGCGAAAAGATCCGCGAGATCGCAAAGCTATGGAGCGAGACCTACAACACACCCAACACCTTCGACCCGGGCCGGGATTTCGACCGGCTCTTCACCGACGGCGACACCTTCGGGATCGGGGGACTGAACGTCAGCGTGGTGCTGTCGCCCGGTCACACCCTGGGCTCGATCACCTATATCTGCGGCGACGCCGCCTTCGTGCACGACACCCTGATGCAGCCCGACAGCGGAACATCGCGCGCCGACTTTCCCGGTGGATCGGTGGAAGATCTGTGGGATTCGCTTCAGCGCATCCTGGCACTGCCCGGAAGAACCCGGCTGTTCGTCGGCCACGATTACGGGGCGGATGGGCGTGACGCACCGGCGTGGGAAGCCACTGTCGCAACCCACAAGGCGAAAAATGTCCACGTAAAGGACGGCACCGACAAGCATGACTACGTCAACATGCGCCGCGACCGTGACGCCACACTTGCCCTCCCCGGGCGGATGCTGGCGGCGTTGCAGATCAACTTGCGCGCGGGAGAATTGCCCGATGCCGAAGACGACGGAGCCCATTACCTGAAAATTCCGGTCAACAAGTTCTGACGGATCGAGGTTTCGTGCAGATCCATGAAAGGCATCGTTGCCAGGACCCGCACCCGCATCCACGCCATCAGCGCAACTGAGGTTCTTCAGGCCGACGGGAACGGCGACGTGATCTGTGCCGATTACAACAACTCCACATGATTCGGCGCCTTGCGATCCACACTTTGCACCCGCCGATCCGGGCCGGTGTTCTCGCCGCAGCACCGGGCTCTTGCTGCGTTCGCCATGCGGCAGGTCGGCACCTCGCGGATGTGACGGGCCATTATGATGCCTTCGAATTCCGGTCAACGCGTGGAGGCACCGGGTCGTCGTCCCACCCTTTCGATGCCAGCCGGATCGTAAAAATAGGGCCCTGGCGATCATGTGCGGGTGATCTTTTGCCCGGATTATCGTCCCGCCCCCAAGATTAGCTGGCAAAAGCCAATCCTGAGGGGCAGATGACGGAAGTGGTTTCGGACGACCGCAGCGCGATCTAGATCCGGCGCAGCGCCAGCACGGCGTTGAAACCGCCGAAGGCGAAAGCATTGGACAGCACGACATCCACTTTCGCCTCACGCGCCTCGTTCGGGACGACGTCAAGCGCGCATTCGGGGTCGGCTTCCTCGTAACCGATGGTGGGGGCGATCACGCCGTCGCGCAGCGCCATGATGCAGGCCAGCAGTTCGACCGCCCCGGTACCGCCGATCAGATGACCGTGCATGGATTTGGTGGAACTCATCATCAGCCTGTCCGCATGGGGACCGAACACGTCGGCCACCGCCGCGCATTCCGTCTTGTCGTTGGCGGCGGTCCCGGTACCGTGGGCGTTGATATAGCCCACATCCTCACGATTGATGCCCGCGTCGCGCAGTGCCCCGGCAATGGTGCGCGCCGCGCCCTGTTTTGACGGCATCACGATGTCGGAAGCGTCCGAGGTCATGGCAAAGCCCACCACCTCGGCCAGAATCTCGGCGCCGCGGGCGCGGGCGCGTTCGAACTCCTCGAACACGAAGATGCCCGCCCCCTCGCCCTGCACCATGCCGCTGCGGCCGAGTGAAAATGGGCGGCAGGCGTCCTTGGACATAACTCGCAGGCCTTCCCAGGCCTTGACGCCGCCGAAGCACAGCATCGATTCAGACCCGCCGGTGATCATCACCGGTGCCATGCCGCTGCGGATCATCATGAAGGCCTGGCCCATGGCATGGTTGGACGACGCACAGGCGGTGGCCACTGTGAAGGACGGACCCTTGAGGTTGTATTCCATACTGACATGGGATGCGGCGGCATTGTTCATCAGCTTTGGCACAACGAAGGGATGCACGCGGTTCTTGCCCTCTTCATAAACGGCGCGGTAATTTTCGTCCGAGGTCTGCATCCCGCCCGCGGCGGTCCCCAGCACCACGCCGCTGCGCGCCGAGAGATCGCCGTGAAATTCCAGCCCCGCCTGGGCGATCGCCTGACGCGCCGCCAGAAGCGTGAACTGCGTGAACCGGTCATAGAGGCTGATCTGCTGACGGTTGAAGGCGGTTTCCGGGTCATAGCCGAGCACCTGACCGCCGATCCGGACCGACAGCCTTTCGACATCGCGAAACTGCAGCGGACCGATGCCGCAACGCCCCTCGCGCATGGAGCGCAGGGTTTCGGGCACATCGTGTCCTAGCGCATTGATCGTCCCCGCACCGGTAATGACGACGCGGTTCATCCGCCTTTCTGATCCGCCACCAGACGGCGCACGGCGTCGATGACGGCCTGCACGGAAGAGATGTCGAAATCGCTTGTCGCCGGATCGTTGGCGTTGAACGGCACTTCGATGTCGAACGCCTCTTCGATGGCGAAAATCGATTCCACAAGGCCCAGGCTGTCGATCCCGAGATCGGCCAGGCTCTGGTCGCGGGACACGTCGCCGGGTTCGATCAGCGCCTGTTCGGAAATGATCCGGATCACCGTGGTGTCGATGTCGTCGGTCATGGCATCCCCGCCCAAGGTTGCGTGTGGCGCTGATCTAGTCGCTTGGCGGCGGGTTTGAAACCGGTTTTTCGGCGGCCCAGCGGCGCATCAGGCGCGGCAGTCGGCGCGCGGCCTTGTACATCTCCACATGCTGGTCGATCCGCACGGCTGGAAATCCCGCCATCACCCGGCCCGAAGGCACGTTCGACACCAGCTTGGTGGCACCCGTGCAGATCACATCGTCGCCCACGGTGATGTTGTCGGCCGCCCCGCTCTGACCGCCGAACACGCAGCGATCGCCGATCACCGTGCTGCCTCCGATCCCGCTCATGCCCGCCATCAGGCAATCGCGCCCCATCACGACGTTGTGGCCAAGCTGGCAGAGATCGTCGATCTTGCAGCCGCTGCCCACCCTTGTGTCGCGGATCGTGCCCCGGTCGATGCAGGAATTTGCGCCGATCTCGACATCGTCGCCGATGCTGACCGAGCCGAGCGAATGGATCCGCGTCCAGCTTTGGTCAAGAATGGCACCCTGATCGTCGAGCGACAGGCGCGCGCGTTCGACCCCCGATGTGTCCGGCGTCACGAAGGACAGCCCGTCGCCGCCGATCGCCGCGCCCGGCTGGGCGATGAACCTGTCGCCGATCGCGACCCGTTCGCCGATCCGCACGCCTGCGTGAAGCGTGACATCGGCGCCGATCCTGGTGCCGTCGCCAATGGTCACATGGGCGGCAATCCGGGCGCCGGGGCCAATCACCACATCGCGTCCGATCACCACCAGCGGACCGATGGCCGCGCCATCGCCTATGCTGGCCGAAGACTCGACGATGGCCGAGGGGTGCACCCCGAGGTCGATTCGCGGACCAGGATCCAGCAGGCGTGTCAGATGGGCCATGGCATAGCGCGGCCGGGGTACAACCATCGCAGCTGCCAGCCCCAGCGCCTGCCAGTCGGCGCCTTCCCAAAGGATTGCCACACGGGCGCGCCCCAGCGAAAGCCCGTCGGCATACTTGCGGTCCATTGCCAGCGCGATATCCTCGGGGCCGGCCATCGCCGGTTCGGCCGCGCCGGTGATCGTCAGATCGAGATCGCCGAACGCCTGCGCCCCAAGCGCCGCTGCGATGTCGGCCACAGTATGTGCCATACCCCTGTCCCCCGGTTTGCTGACCGGTCTAACTGCCCGCCTGCGGCATGGCCACCCCGGCCGCACGCAGGGCGGACAGGATCAGCCCGTCGCGCCCGTAGACATCGCCCCGATATTCCATCCCGCCTGCGGGTTTTGTGTAAGCGGTGCGATAGACCAGATGCACCGGAACCGGGCGATCCAGATTGACCCGAATTTCGCGACCGGTGTTCAGATGCCGCTGGAACAGACCCTGCGGATCGTCGGTCTGATCAGACAGCAACGCATATGCAAAATCGAACGGATCGCCCAAGCGGATGCAGCCGTGACTGAAGGCGCGGCGGTCCTGCGCGAACAGGTTTTTTGCCGGGGTGTCATGGAGATAGATGTTGTAGACATTGGGAAACATGAACTTGACCAATCCCAGAGCGTTGCGCGGACTGGGTGGTTGGCGCATGGCGAAGGGAAAGCTGCGGGCCGAGTAGTGCGCGAACCCCTGTCCCCGGTTCACCGGGCGGCCGCGGCTGTCGGTGATTTCCATGTGGTCAAGGGCATAGGGATTGCCGCGCAACTGCGGCAGGTATTCGTTGACGACGATCGAACGGGGCACGTACCAGCTCGGGTTGATGACCATGTGGTCCATCACGTCGGAGAATTCCGGCGTCATGCGTCCGCTTTCGTCCTTGCCGATGACGCTGCGGGTTTCGAACGTGACTTCGCCGTCGTCGATGATCTTGGCCTTGAAATCGGTGAGATTGACCCAGATGTGGCGCTTGCCGCGGTCGATGTTCATCCAGCGTTCGCGTTCGAGCGACACGAGGATCTGGCCGAGCCGGGTTTCGGGGGATGTGTTGATCGCGGCGATGGTCGCGCGCCCGGCAACACCGTCGCCAGCCAGGCCGTTGTCCGCCTGGAACCGGGCGACGGCCTGACGCATCTCATCGTCGTAGAGGCGGGTGGCGCTGCGCCGCAGGTAGCCTTGGGCGATCAGCCGGTCGCGCAAGGCGATCACACCGTCGCCCGTCTGGCCCGGCGCGAGGGAATCGGCCCCGACCTGCATGCCCCAGCCGTCGGTTCCTATCTGCCGCTCCAACCTCATCTTCTCGCGGATCAGACGGGTGTATTCGGGCGACGTGGGGGCCAGCCTGCGCAGAAAGGCCAGAGGCGAGGTGGATTCGAAGGCGCGCAGCAAATCCAGCCGGTCGCGCAGCGGTACCTCACGCTTGATCCCGCTGTCCACACTGGCCGGGGTCAGGATCCCGGTGCTGATGTCACGGGCGTATCTTAGAAACAGGCGCGACATCTCGACCTCGATCCGGCCGCGGTCTCTGGCGCTGCGGGCACCGGCAAGCAGTCTGCGGATGTCGTCGCCGTCATACTGTCCGGCAGGCAGGCCATGACCGGCAGCCGTATCGGCCACCTGCACAAAGGCCGCGCGGCGCGCCAGATCGTCGGCACCGTCGCCCACCCAGATCGGGCTGTAGCCGTTTTCGCGGTAGAAATCCGACAACGCCTCGTCCCGCGCCGCGGCTTCGGCAACTGCCTGTTTGAACGCGGTGACCTGAGCCAAAGCCGGCAACGCAGACAGCCAGAGGCCAACGGCGAACGCCAGGACGACAGAGCACGAAACGCGCGGCCATGCGATAGGGGTCTGCCCGGTCAATGACGTCAACTGTTGGTCTCCGAATCAAAAAAAGAGTCTGGGCAATCAGGCAGCTATCACCCGGGTATGAACAAAGCTTTGACACGGCAAAGGCCACTGTCCATTCACAATATTGACAGGGCCGCCAAGATTTCGCGTATCAGTTGCATCCCGGCCCGGTTCCAATCAGGCGCATGTTGAACACACTTTAAGCAGAATTTCGCCGATCGGCATCAAAACCGCGGCTGACCAAAGCTTCAGTCTTGGTAAACGGATCGTGTCATGCGATAGCGGTGGGGCTGCTGGGGGGAACGGTAGCAAACAAGCCACGGCAAGTGGCAACAGGTAAGACGGGACACACGCACTCCATGACCAGAGCAAGTTCAGGCGGCCTGACCCGGCGCGCCCTGCTGGGAGCATTTGCCGCCACGACCGTGGCCGCTGCCCCCACATATTCCAGTGCCTTCGGGTTTTTGCGCGGCGCGGGAGACATCCGCAGGTTGCGCATGTATTCCGGGCGCACCGGCGAAAGCCTGGACATGATCTATTGGATCGAGGGCAAGTACATCAAGGATGCGCTGAACGAGGTGACCCTGTTCATGCGCGACTGGCGCAACAACAAGACATTGGGCATCGACGCGCGCACCGTCGACATCATGACCGCCGCGCACAACCTGATGGACACCAGCGAACCCTACATGCTGCTGTCGGGATACCGCTCGGCGGAAACCAATGCGATGCTGCGCAGCCGGTCGTCTGGCGTGGCGCGCAATTCGCTGCACCTGAGCGGACAGGCGGCGGATCTGCGACTTCAGTCACGATCCGTCAGCCAGATGGCACGGGCCGCCGCAGCCTGTGCGGCAGGCGGCGTCGGGCGCTATTCCAGTTCTGATTTCGTGCACATGGATTGCGGAGCCGTCCGCACCTGGGGCCGTTAGCGCCCGATCAACAGACCGTCCTGCGGCTCACGACCGCTGGCCACGGGGCAGCGCGGTTTTATTCGTCAGGCGCGTGGCGGCGGTTTCGCCGACGCTCTAGCCGAACGCATCAGGCATGGATGCCTTCTTTTCCGCGACATATCTGCGTAGCGCCTCGGCGATGTCCGGATCGAGGCCCGGCTGCACATAGTCGCCAAGCAGCTTGCGTACCCGCGCACCGGCCAGGGCCTCTGTGTCGCGCGCACCCTCTTCGTCCCACGTCTCGAACGGCTTGTAATCGAACAGCTCGCTGCGCCAGAACGCGGTCTTGAAGTTCGCCTGTGTATGTTCGCAGCCAAGAAAATGGCCTCCCGGCCCTACCTCGGCGATGGCCTCCATCGCCTGCCCGTTGTCCGAGATGTCGACGCCCCGGGCCATGCCGTGCAGCGCCCCGAGCTGGTCGGCATCCATCACGAATTTCTCGTAGGACGACACCAGCCCGCCCTCGAGCCAGCCGCAGGCGTGCAGCATGAAGTTGACACCGGACAGCAGCCCCATGTTCAGGCTGTTTGCGGTTTCATAGGCCGCCTGGGCATCGGGCAGCTTCGATCCGCAGAACGACCCGGCGCTGCGGTACGG
>JBGTLJ010000338.1:0-3716 GCA_041744175.1 Oceaniglobus sp.
GGGCGACAGGTGCACCTGCGCCACATCCCGCCGCGCCGCGCGGATCACATCGAGGTCGATCGCCGGTGCCGCCGCGCCGCCGTCCCGTCCTTCGCTTTCCACCAGATCCAGGATCCGCCGTTCGACCTCCAGCCCCGGAAGGCTCAGGACGATGTGCAGAAGAAACCGGTCAAGCTGCGCCTCGGGCAGCGGGAACGTGCCTTCGTGTTCGATGGAATTCTGCGTTGCCACAACGAAAAACGGCGCGGGCAGCGGGTGGGTCACACCGCCGCTCGTGACCTGCGTCTCGGCCATCGCCTCCAGCAGGGCGGACTGCACCTTCGGAGGGGCGCGGTTGATCTCGTCCACCAGCACCAGATTGTGGAACACCGGGCCCCTTGCAAACGCAAACCGCCCGGTTTCGGGGTTGAACACATCTGTGCCGGTCAGATCCGTTGGCAACAGATCCGGCGTGCACTGCACCCGCGAAAAACTGCCGTTCAGCGCGCCGGCCAGCAGCTTGACGGCGCGGGTCTTGGCCAGACCCGGTGCACCCTCGATCAGCAGATGGCCGCCGGTGAGAAACCCGATCAGCAACCGCTCGACCAGGGTTTCGCTGCCGATCAGCCCCTGTTCCAGCCAGCGTTGCAACTCCGCGATCCGCGCGAAGCGGTCCTGTGTCTGCGCGTCCAGCACGGGCATCCTCCCAAGGGGCTGGAATCCAGTCTGCGCCGCGCCCGGGCAAAGATCCATACCGCCCAAGGTCGAAGGTCGCGCCGCGCGGCCCAGCTGTCAGCCCGGCATCTCCCGACAGCTTTCGTCCAGCACCGGGGCATAGTGCGGGTTGGCAAGCGTGCGGGCCGTGCGGGCGCGCAGGTCGTCGAACTTTGCGTCGATGAACTCCAGCAGCCGGGTGGTGTTGGTCGTCTCCAGCCTTGCGCTGGCAAGGGCGTGAAGCATGAAGATGTCGAAGCCGCACAGCCCCTTGGGGTTGCTTTTCAACAGGCCAGACATGAACCCTTCGGATGCCCAGGGCATATAGCGCAGGTTCACCGGCACCTCCTGCAACTTGGAATAGAACGGGGTGTCGCGGTCGAATTTCAGGATGTCGGCGCCGAAGCTGACGACCTGGAACAGCTCTTCGATCAGGATCGAGCCGTAGAAGTCGCGCTGCAACAGGGTCAACGCGTCATCGGGCGGCTGGCTGATCAGCAGATGCGCCGCCGCGCCGTTGCGCCCGAAGAACCCGTTGGCCTGTGCCGGCGACGTAACGGGCTCTGTCCAGTTCGGCGGAAACCGGATGTCGAATTCGCGGTCCATGCGGCGCAGGTCGTCATTGAAGCGGGTCAGCGGCGGCAACCCGGTGTAAAGCCGGATATAGACCCGCTGGCGGGGCGGGCAGTTCGACATCTCGCGGCCGACGAAACTTACCGAAATGCGGCGGTCGTAGACTTCGCGCAGCAGGTCGGTGAAGGTGCGGATGATCTGCCGGTCAAGGGCATGAGGCCTGTCGCCGAACACGCAGACCTCGCCCAGCGCCACCTCGGCGCTGTCGAACAGGACCGGCGGCAGATCGGCATCGCGCCGCATCCGCGAACTGTGGATGTCGAACACCCAGCCGACGCGCGCGAGTTTCAGGAACACCCCGCGATCGGGTGTGGCGCTGGCAAGCGCGGTCTCTTTCGCCGCGACCGCCGATATGGCGTACAGGAAAACGGCCAGCAGACATCCCACGATCCGCGCAACTTTTCCCGGTGTCATGGCCTGCACTCCGTATCACGCGACCCTATCCGGGGGCAGCTAGCGCGCCGGACTGCACCTGACCAGAGATTGCGGGAACACCACCGCCGTGCGGCGCGCCGGCAGACCTCAGGCGACAGGCTGACCCCTGTGGGTCAGTTGCGCCTCGCCGTCGTTGGCGAACGCCTCGGTGCGGGCCTGCAATTCGGCGTGTAGCGGGGATTTGATGCAGATCGGATCGGTCGCCGCCGGATCGCCTGCCAGCGCCATGGCCTGGCACCGGCATCCGCCGAAATCCTTGGTCTTGCGCTCGCATGACCGGCACGGCTCCTGCATCCAGTCATCGCCGCGATAGGCGTTGAACGCCGTGCCGCGATACCAGATCTCTGCCAGCCCCCGGTCGCGCACAGTGTCGAACGTCAGCGACGGAATCGTCTGCGCCGCGTGGCACGGCAACACAACGCCGTCGGGCGCCACGTTCAGCCCGGTCGTGCCCCAACCGCCCATGCACCGCTTGGGATAATCGGAATGGTAATCTGCGGGCACGTAATCGAGCACCAGCCGACCCTTCAGCGCCACCCGCGCATCGGCCACCACACGGCTTGCCTCCGCGGCCTGGGCGCGGGTCGGCATCATCGCGGCGCGGTTCTGCAACGCCCAGCCATGGAACTGCACGATCGCCACCTCGATGCGCCGCGCGCCCATCTCAAGGGCCATCTCGATGGCGCGGGGCAGCTGGTGCAGGTTCTGGCGGTGCAGCACGGTGTTTAGCGTCAGCGGAAAGCCGATGTCGCTGATCCACTTCGCCACCTGCATCTTGCGCTTGAATCCACCCGAATAGCCGCCGATCCGGTCGGCCATTTCTGCATCGGTGCCCTGAAGCGACAGCTGGATGTGATCGAGCCCCGCCGCGTCAAGCTCGGCCAGACGCCGTTCGCTGAGCCCGATCCCGGATGTGATCAGGTTTGTGTAAAGCCCGACGTCCCGCGCCGCACGCACCAGATCGACCAGATCGCGCCGCGATGCCGGCTCGCCCCCCGAAAGGTGAAGTTGCAGCACGCCAAGTTCTGCCGCCTCGCCGAACACCCGCACCCAGTCGTCGGTGCCAAGCTCTTCGCCCTTGCGGGCAAGCTCTTCCGGGTTGGAGCAATAGGGACAGCTCAGCGGGCAGCGGTGGGTCAGTTCGGCCAGCATCGCGATGGGGGCGGGAATGCCCAGCCGCAGGCCCTCGGCCCGCCAGTCCAGTGTGCCCACGCCGTCCATCATGCGATCTCCAGAATGCGGCGGTCCATCAGCCCGCCGATGAATGCGCCCGCATCCGCGCTGACCTGTTCCAGCGGCGCACCATAGGTTTCCGCCAGCCGCGCCGCGATCTCTGCGAACCGGCGGGCGCCGTCGATTTCCAATAGCACCGCATGGCCCACGGGATCCAGCGCCACCGCACGTTCGGGAGCCAGCAGAACCCACTGACCGCGCACCGTGTCATGGTGCAGCCGCACACCCCGCGGGATCAGTGGAATGTCATCCGCCGCCGGAGTCACGACGCCACCGCCCGCGCCATCAGATAGGTGCCCGGCTGCCAGGCCCCGGGCGGGATCCGCGCTGGCGTGACATAGGCCGACGACAGCGCGTCGAGCTGTGACCACAGCACATCGGTCTTGAAGATCAGCGCGCCCGCCGCCGCATCCTGCTTTTCGGCGGTGTCCGCATGCTCCAGCACCCAGGCCAGGCCGAAGGCCACATCCTTGGGCGCCTCGTTCAGCCGGTTGCGAAAATACGACAGGCTCGAATCGTCGGCAAAGGCGTAGTTCGCCAAAAGCCCCTCGATCCGCGCGGCATGGATCGCCGGCGCGAACAGCTCTGTCAGCGACGCCGCCACTGCCCGCAGCAGGGTTTCGTCGCGCACGAAACGCACGTAGGCGTCCACCGCGAACCGTGTCGCGGGCAGAACCCCATCGCCGCTGGCCACATAGTCGCGGTCCAGACCCACCGCATCC
>JBGTLJ010000339.1:0-3362 GCA_041744175.1 Oceaniglobus sp.
CGCCGCCGCGCGCGACGACCTGCGTCGGCTGCGCGCCTGCATCTCCGATGTGGCGCGCGGCCACGGCCTTGTTCCGATTGCCGCCGCCTGCCACCCCTTCGCCGACTGGAAGGACCAGACCACCCGCGACCGTGACCGCTATAACGAGCTCAAGCGCGATCTTGCGGCGGTGGCCCGGCGCATGGTGATCTGCGGCATGCATGTCCATGTCGGCCTGCCCGACCGCGATCTCAGGATCGACCTGATGAACCAGGCCCGCTATTTCCTGCCCCATCTCCTTGCGCTGTCCACCTCTTCGCCGTTCTGGCAGGGCACCGACACCGGGCTTTCCAGCTACCGCGTCGCAGTGTTCGACAACATGCCCCGCACCGGGATGCCGCCCAGCTTCACCAGCTTCGGCGAATACCAGCGGTCGGTGGACATGATCGTCAACGCGGGCATCATCGAGGACGCATCGAAGATCTGGTGGGACATGCGCCCGTCCCATGGCTTTCCGACACTGGAAAGCCGGATCTGCGACGTCTCGCCCCGTCTCGAACATGCCCTGACGCTGGCCGCGATCACCCAGTGCCTGATGCGGATGCTGTGGCGGCTGCGCAATTCCAACCGTCGCTGGCGGGTCTATGACCGGTTCCTGATTTCGGAAAACCGCTGGCGCGCCCAGCGTTACGGCACAACCGAGGGCCTGATCGATTTTGGCCTCGGAGAGGTCGTCGCCTATCCCAAACTGCTGGACGAGATCATCGAGCTGGTGGAGGAGGACGCAGAGGCGCTAAACTGCACCGCCGAACTTCACGCTGCCCGCGACATCCTGACCGCAGGCACCAGCGCCCAGCGCCAGCGCGCGGTCCACGCATCTGCCCGCGAAACCGGCGACGACGCCCATGCCCTGCGCGCCGTCGTGCGCCACCTGATCGAAGACTATCACCATGATCTCTGACAGGAACTGTATCGGAGGCCCGCCATGGATTTCGCCCTGAGCGACGAACAGACCGCGATCCACGACATGGCCCGCAGCTTCGGGGAAGACCACATCGCCCCCCATGCCCGCACGTGGGAATCCGACGGCACCATCCCCCGTGCCCTCTGGCCGAAACTCGCCGATCTCGGCTTCGCCGGTCTCTACGTTTCCGAAGATTCCGGCGGCACCGGCCTGACCCGGCTCGACGCGACCCTGGTGTTCGAGGCGCTTTCCATGGCCTGCCCGTCGGTCGCCGCGTTCCTGTCGATCCACAACATGTGCGCCGCGATGATCGACCGCTTCGGAAGCGACGCACTCAAGACGAAATACCTCCCCGACGCGCTGACCATGAAAACCGTCCTGTCCTATTGCCTCACCGAACCCGGATCGGGCAGCGACGCCGCCGCCCTGCGCACCCGCGCCACCCGCACCAATGAGGGCTACAGCCTGACCGGCACCAAGGCGTTCATCTCGGGCGGCGGCTATTCCGACGCCTATATCGTGATGTGCCGCACCGGCGCGGACGGCGCCGGGGGCATCTCCACCGTCATCGTCGAAGACGGCTCGACCGGCCTGAGCTTCGGCGCGCTGGAGGACAAGATGGGCTGGCGCAGCCAGCCGACGCGGCAGGTACAACTGGACGATTGCAACATTCCGGCGGAAAATCTACTGGGCGAAGAGGGCAGGGGTTTCACATATGCGATGTCCGGCCTCGATGGCGGGCGCCTCAACATCGCTGCCTGCAGCCTTGGCGCGGCGCAATCCGCGCTGACCCGGACGCTTGCCTACATGAATGACCGCCAGACCTTCGGCAAACCCCTGTCGGCCCATCAGGCCCTGCAATTCCGGCTAGCCGACATGGAGATCGAGCTTCAGGCTGCCCGCATCTTCCTGCGTCAGGCCGCGTGGAAATACGACACCGGCGCCCCCGATACCACCACGGCCTGCGCCATGGCCAAGAAATTCGTCACCGAAGCTGGGTCGCGGATTGTCGATCAGTGCCTGCAGTTGCATGGCGGGTATGGCTACCTTGCCGATTACGGGATCGAAAAGCTGGTGCGCGACCTGCGGGTGCACCAGATCCTCGAAGGCACGAACGAGATCATGCGCCTGATCGTTGCCCGCGACATGCTGCGCCCATGACCGATATCCACATTCGTATCGTCGGTGCGGTGGGCCGGATCACCCTGAACCGCCCCGCCACGATGAATGCGCTGACCCATGACATGGTGCGCGCCATCGACTCCGCGCTGATCGGCTGGGCACCGCGCGACGACATCGCGATGCTGGTGATCGACGGCAACGGCGAGCGCGCATTCTGCGCCGGGGGCGACATCGCCGACATGTACGCCACGGGCCGGGCGGGCGATTACGCATATGGCCGCCGATACTGGCGCGACGAATACGCGATGAACGCGCGGCTGTTCAACTTTCCCAAACCCGTGGCCAGCTTCCTGCAGGGCTTCACCATGGGCGGCGGGGTCGGCGTGGGATGCCACGGCAGCCACCGCATCGTCGGCGATACCAGCCGGATCGCCATGCCGGAATGCGGCGTCGGCCTCGTGCCCGATGTGGGGGGGTCGCTGATCCTCGCCCGCGCACCGGGGCGGATCGGCGAATACCTCGGGATCACCGCCGCGCGGATGCAGGCGGCGGACGCGATCTTTGCGGGCTTCGCGGACTACTACATCCCGGAATCCGCCTGGCCCGGCCTGATCGCCAGTCTGGAAACCACCGGCGACTGGACGCTGATCGACGCCGCCGCCAGCGATCCCGGGCCCGCCCCGCTCGCCGCGCAACAGGCGGAAATCGACGATATCTTCTCCGCCGAAGGCTTCGTCCACCTGCACAACCTGCTGAACGCCGCCACGACCGATTTCGCCGAAACCGCCCGCAGCGCACTGAACGCCGTGTCGCCCTTGTCGGCCGCTTGCACCATGGAACTGGTACGCCGGGTGCGCGGGCCCGGCACCATCGAACATGCGCTGGGGATGGAATACCGTTTCACCTATCGCGCGATGGAACACGGCGATTTCATCGAGGGGATCCGCGCTGCGATCATCGACAAGGACCGCACCCCGCGCTGGCGCCATGCCCCGGACAGGGTCGCCGGGCCCGCATCGGCGATGCTGCGCCCGCTGGGTGACCAAAGGTTGCAACTGGAGAAAGCGCCATGAAGATCGGATTTATCGGCCTCGGCAACATGGGCGCCCCCATGGCTGTCAACCTGGCGGTCGCGGGCCATGCCGTCACCGGCTTTGACGTCAGCGGCAAGATCCCTGACGTGATCGCAAAGGCCGACAGCGCCGCGCAGGCCGCAGAGGATGCCGACGTGGTCATCACCATGTTGCCCGACGGCACAATCCTGTGCGCTGTCGCCACCACGATCCACCCGGCGATG
>JBGTLJ010000340.1:0-3951 GCA_041744175.1 Oceaniglobus sp.
CTTCGCTTCCGGAGCATCCGAACGCTACAGAAGTTCGCATCCGTTCACGCCTCGGTCCTCAACCACTTCAATCAGGAACGCGCCCACTACAGCCGACAGGACTTCAAGACCAACCGCATCGCCGCTCTCGCCGAGTGGCGCCATCTCTGCGCGGCATAGGGACAGTCCCCCCCTGACCTGGCTGAGACGAGTTCGCATTAGTCTGCCAGCACCCAGGTGGCCCAAACTTGTGGATGGCCTCGTTCAGCGCCTCGAGGCAAAACTCGGCCTCCAGCGTGTTCGAGATACGCCAGGCCAGCACCTTGCGCGTGAACCAGTCCATGATGGCGACCAAGTAGAGAAAGCCCTTGCGCATCGGCAGGTAGGTGATGTCGGCGCACCAGACCTGATTGGGTCTGTCGATCCGCAGTCCGGCCAGAAGGTAGGGGTAGGTCTTGTGCCCCTTGGCAGGCTTGCTGGTGTTGGGTTTCTGATAGATCGGCATCAATCGCATAAGGCGCATTAGCCGCCGGATACGCTTTTCATTCACGGCATGGCCCTCGTTCTGCAGGTGCCACGTCATTTGCCGGACGCCGTAGAACGGCGTCTCCAGGAACTGTTTGTCGATCAACAGCATCAGGTCCAAATTCAACGCCGTCTCGCCCTGCGGTGCGTAATAGAACGACGACCGCGAGATCGACAGCAGCCGACACTGCGCCCCGACCGACAGCTTGGGATGGGCCCGTTCAATCATGCCACGCCTCACTTCCCGGTCCAGGGCTTGAGCTTTCTTGCCAAAAAATCGTTGGCGACCGCCAGCTCTCCGATCTTGGCATGCAGGTCACGGACCGTGTCCTCGGCGATCTCGGCGGCGACCGCAGCCTTGCCTCCCCGTTCAAAAATGCCAGCGGCACCCTCAAGAAGGGCCTTCTTCCACTGATGGATCATCGTCGGATGGACTTCATAAGCGGTCGCCAATTCCGACACCGTGCGCTCGCCCTTCAGCGCCTCCAACGCCACACGCGCCTTCAACGCCGCGTCATGGTTCCTGCGTTTCGACATATCCTGATCTCCTCGGATTGGGGATCAGCAGACCTCAGATCGTAGCTTCCGTCACTGTCCGATTTTGGGGGGTAGCTCAGGTCATTGGGTTTCCATGATGAAATCAGCACAGCGGTCGCCCAGCATCATCGCAGGGGCATTGGTGTTGCCGGCATTGATGTCGGGCACTGCCGACATGTCCGCCACGCGCAAGCCAGCGACCCCCCGGACCCGCATACGTGCGTCAAGCACTGCCATTGGGTCGCCGTCCGCCCCCATCCGTGCGGTCGAGGCGGGGTGGTAGTTCGTCTTGACGAAGCGCTTGCAATGCGCGGTCAGGGCGGCATCGTCCAGATGTCCGGGGTCGGGGATCGCGACCTGGCGGATGCGGCTTGCAAGTGGCGCGGTCTGGAAGGCGCGGATGAAGAAACGCTGCCCGGCAATCATCGCGGCCATGTCGTCGGGGTGTTTCAGGAGATTGGGGCTGACGACCGGCATGTCGGCAGGGTTGGCCGAGCGCAGCCGCACCTCGCCCCGCGACTTTGGCTTTATAACCACCGTGGTCACGGTCAGGCCATGGGTGTTTTCGACGAGGTTCAGCGTATCGCGGTCGAGATAGACGATGGGCACACAGAAGGCCTGGATCGACGGCTCTGCTTCCAGGTCGGTCGGGTTAACGAAGGCCCCGGCCTCTACCCCGGCTGACAGGATGCGCCCGGTTCCGAAGAGGCGGAACTGCAGGCCGTTCATGAGCATCCGCCAACCATTCCCCTGCCCGAAGTAGCCGTATTTCCCGTTGGCCGTGGCAATGATCGGAACCTCCGGGTGGTCGATCAGGTTCTGCCCGACGCCGGGAAGATCAACCTTCACCTCGATCCCGAGTTCGCCCAGATGGTCGGCAGGGCCAACGCCGGACAGCATCAGAAGTTTGGGCGTGATCAGCGCGCCCGCGGTCACCACGATTTCGCCGCGTGCATGGCTTTGGTGGAGTGTGCCGGAGCTGTCGCGCCATTCCACCCCGATGGCGCGGCCGCCTTCTATCAGAAGCCGTTCCACCCGCGATTGCAGGCGCAGGGTCAGGCGCTTGTCGCCCTTGAGCGGTGTCAGGAAGGCGTAGGCTGCCGAGGAGCGGCGGCCATGCCGGTTCATGAACTGGTAGAACCCTACGCCGCGCTGCGTGGGGCCGTTGAAATCAGGGTTGAACGGCTCGCCCATGCCCTGCACCGCCTGGACGAACCAGCGCGACAACTGGTCGATATGCCCGGGGTCGGATACCTGCATCTGGCCTTCCACGCCGTGAAAGGCGTTATTCAGTCGATTGTTGTCCTCCATCCCGCGAAAATGCTTCAGGACGGCGTTCCAGGACCAGTCGGCCCCGTCATTGTTGCCGCGAAGGATGGCGTCCCAGGCGTCATAGTCCGAGGGGCGCCCGCGCATGTAGACCTGTGCATTGACCGAGCTTCCGCCGCCCAGCACGTTCGCCTGTGGAATGTCATGCGCCCGGCCGCCAAGATGTTCCTGGGGTGGGGTCGTGTGGTAATGCATGAACTTGGAGCCGTTGATCATCTTGAAGATTCCGGGCGGCATGTCCAGGAGCGGGTGGCGGTTGGAATGTCCGCCTTCCAGCAACAGCACCTTATTGTCGCCCTCGACCAGACGGGCGGCAGCGACGCAGCCAGCAGACCCGCCGCCGACGACGATGTGATCAAATTCCTCGCGGCCCATTTTTTGCTTTCAAAGTGTGTCGAACGTGCCGCGGACATATTCCCAGGCGGCATTCAGGTGGGCGTTCAATGCCGCCTCGGCAGCGTCCGCGTCACGATCGCGGATCGCGTTGTAGATGTCGGAGTGGCGCATGAAGTTCACGCGGTTGCGTTCGGGCGAGCGGGGCATCTTTACCCAGTGTGGCGCAAGCCATGCGGTAAAGGCCTTGTGCAAGGCGGGAAAGACCGGGTTCTTGGGGATATCGTAAAGGACGGCGTGGAAGGCAACGTCGGTGCGGTAAAAGGCGGCGCTGTCGTTGATCGCCGCCTCGTTCGCGTCCAGCGCGCGTTTCAGGGCCTCGATATCTTCTTTGCGGGCTTGCCGGGCAGCCTGGCGGACCAAGGCCACCTCAAGGAAGATCCGGGTATCATACAGGTTCTTTACGCCGCCCGACTGCGCCAACAGGTGACCTACGACGCCGTCTGCTGCCGCGAGCGCCGCGTCATAGCCGGGCCTGCGCACCACAGGGCGAAAACGTGGGCGGCTTTCCACAAGTCCGCGCGAGGCCAGGGCAGCGACGGCCACGCGCACCACGGTGCGGCTGACACCGTATGTTTCGATCAGGTCACGCTCGGGGGGCAAGGGGGCACCATCAGCAAGGTCGCCCGCCGCGATGCGTGCCTCGATCTGGCGGACCAGGCTGTCAGCGGCGCGAAATGAGCTTGGTCTTGGGGGGGCAGACTGGTCGGGCATCCCTAGCTCCGGCGTAGGTTTAGTATGATCATAAAGGTGAGAGTGCCCAGTGCAACTTTTTTTGTTCGGTCTGACAAAGTTGGGCGCGAATCGCTCGATCAACCGCAATTACTATGCCAATTTCCGCCTTTTGAACGAAAAGGTGCACCAGACATGGGCCGAAGGACGAGTGAAGGGGTTGACGCTGGCCCGATTCTACCTGCAACTAGATAAACTTTTATCATACCAAACGGTGATTGCGCTTGCTTCTTGAGCTTGAACATCTGGTCGGCAACGACACCCCTCTGAAAGCTCGGATGTTCATTGGCGGGCAGTGGGGCGCTGTCGCCGAAGACGGCCATTCCGTCGAGAATCCGGCAAATGGCCAGACCATCGCCGTAACACCCGCCGGGGATGCCGCTACCGCCGAAGCCGCGCTTGCGGCTGCACAACAGGCGCAGCGGCTTTGGACGAAGCGGCCTGCGGTTGAGCGTG
>JBGTLJ010000341.1:0-3980 GCA_041744175.1 Oceaniglobus sp.
CTGTTCCGGCGTCACGGGGCCGCATGCCGCAGCAGCCATCACCGCCAGCAGGGGAGCCCGGCGCAGGGCCGCCTGGCGCAACCCGGATCCCGGCAAGGCACGGCGCATCGCTAATAGACCCGCTTTTTCGGCGCGATCTTCTTCAGGTCGATCCCGCCTTCATTGTGGCAGGTCAGAGGTTGCAGGTGAACCCCCCGGAAGCCGAGGCTGGCCTGCTGTCCCTTGAACCAGATCAGCGAATGCTTGCGCCAGTTCTCGTCGTCGCGGTCGGGATAGTCCTCATGGGCATGGGCGCCCCGGCTTTCCTTCCTCGCCGCCGCCGCGGTGATCGTGGCCACCGCATTGGGCATCAGATTTTCCAGCTCCAGCGTCTCCATCAGATCGCTGTTCCAGATCATCGAAGTGTCCGTCACCTTGATATCGCTGAGCTTTCCGGCAACGTCTTCCATCTTTTCCTGACCCTCGGCCAAGGTGGCATCGGTACGGAACACCGCCGCGTCCTGCTGCATGGTCTTTTGCATCTCCAGCCGCAATTCGGCCGTCGGAACATGCCCCTTGGCATAGCGCAACCCGTCGAACCGGCTCAGCGCGCCCTGTACCGACCGCTGGTTGGGCACCGGCACCGGCGTGGCGGGATCGACGATCTGGCTTGCCCGGATCGCCGCCGCCCGGCCGAACACCACCAGGTCGATCAGCGAATTGGACCCAAGGCGGTTGGCGCCGTGTACGGACGCGCATCCCGCCTCGCCCACCGCCATCAGGCCGGGGCTGATATTGTCGGGACTGTCCTTGGTCGGCGCCAGAACCTCGCCCCAGTAATTCGTCGGGATCCCGCCCATGTTGTAATGGACCGTGGGCAGGACCGGGATCGGCTCTTTCGTCACGTCCACGCCGGCAAAAATCCGCGCCGATTCAGAGATGCCCGGCAAACGTTCGTGCAGCGCCTCTTTCGGCAGATGGTTCAGGTTCAGGTGGATGTGGTCGCCGTCCTTGCCGACGCCCCGCCCCTCGCGGATCTCCATGGTCATGCAGCGAGACACCACATCGCGCGACGCCAGATCCTTGTAGGTCGGCGCATAGCGTTCCATGAACCGCTCGCCTTCGGAATTGGTCAGATAGCCGCCCTCTCCGCGCGCGCCTTCCGTTATGAGGCACCCGGCACCGTAGATGCCGGTGGGGTGGAACTGCACGAATTCCATGTCCTGAAGAGGCAGCCCGGCCCGCGCGGTCATCCCGCCACCGTCGCCGGTGCAGGTGTGTGCCGATGTTGCCGAAAAATACGCGCGTCCATAGCCGCCGGTGGCCAGAACCACCATCTTGGCGGCGAAGAGGTGCAGTGATCCATCGTCCAGCTTCCAGCACAGCACGCCCTGACACACGCCGTCGTCGGACATGATCAGGTCAATGGCGAAATACTCGATGTAGAACTTGGCCTTCTGCTTCAGCGACTGACCATAGAGCGTGTGCAGGATCGCATGACCGGTCCTGTCGGCTGCGGCGCAGGTGCGCTGTACCGGCGGGCCTTCGCCGAATTCCGTGGTGTGGCCGCCGAAGGGCCGCTGATAGATCTTGCCTTCCTCCGTCCGCGAAAACGGCACCCCGTAATGCTCCAGCTCGTACACCGCCTTGGGCGCCTCGCGGGCTAGGTATTCCATCGCGTCGGTGTCGCCCAGCCAGTCGGACCCCTTGACGGTGTCGTACATGTGCCACTGCCAGTTGTCGGGGCCCATGTTGCTCAGCGACGCGGCGATGCCGCCCTGCGCCGCGACGGTATGGCTGCGGGTCGGGAACACCTTTGTCACGCAGGCGGTACGCAGCCCCTGTTCGGCCATTCCAAGCGTGGCGCGCAGACCCGCGCCGCCGGCGCCGACGACAACGACATCGTATTCGTGGGTTTCGTATTCGTAAGCGGCCATCTGGGATGCTCCCGGTTAAACGT
This sequence comes from Oceaniglobus sp., assembly GCA_041744175.1. Lineage (GTDB taxonomy): Bacteria > Pseudomonadota > Alphaproteobacteria > Rhodobacterales > Rhodobacteraceae > Oceaniglobus. The sequence continues at coordinate 1,940 of JBGTLJ010000341.1, forward strand.
CGATCACAGCGCGATACTGGCGATGGCGAAAAGCCCCGTCGCCGCCGCACCGTAGGACAGACAGACCAAACCTAGGATAAGCGCCTTGCGCGTCAAACCCTTGGCGTAATCCTCGACCAGCACCTGGGCGCCGTTCTTGAAATGCATGAACCCAACCGCGATGGTCAGCGCCGCGACGATCGCCGGAAACGGCCGGGCGAAATAGACCAGAACCTCGGCGTGGGGTTGCCCCAGCATCGGCCCGAAGGTGAACACGAACAGGGGCACAAGGATGACCAGCCCCACAGAGCTGACGATCATGTTCCAGTGATGTGCCGTGCCCTGCTGGGCCGATCCAAGCCCCCGCGCCCGCTTGCGATCCGTGATGTATGACATGTCGTTCCCCCTCAGATCACGATAACGGTCAGCACGGTCAGCACCACCGATCCGCCGATGCAGGCCCAGCCCATCATCTCGGCCTTCTCGATCTCGTATCCGTGCCCGCTGTCCCAGATCAGGTGGCGGATGCCTGCCAGCGTGTGATACCACAGCGCAAGAACCGACCCGAGCATCACCAGATCGCCGAACCAGCTGGTGATCACGCCATCGGCGGTGGCAAAGGCTTCGGGCGAAACCGCTGCCGCAAGAAACCACCAAACCACCAGCAGCGCCGCCGCCAACAACGCATTTCCGGTGATCCGGGTCAGGATCGACGTGACAGATGTCAGCTGCGGTCGATAGATGCTGATGTGGGGCGACAGGGGCCGGTTGCCCCGGTTGACGTCGGCCATTGGTTTTCCTTGTCCTGTGCACCCGGGCGTCGCGCAGGGGTGTTCCGATCCGCACATCTTATCCCCGTTTCGGAGGCCAAGTCACCCATGGCCCGCGATTTTACGGAAACAATTCGACGCACCCGCCAATATCGTGCCGGATCCCGACGCACTGCGACAACATTTTCCGTCCCTGCCAATGGTTGTGGGCAATGGACCCCGCGGCAAGGCGACGCCGAAAGGTCTGACGCCAGTGGCGCCCGCCTGACACCCGGCGCGCCCGTGGGCTGTTGTCCGGCCATCAGGACCGGGGATCACAGGGGCATCAGCGCCCAGTAGTCCAGATCCAGCAGCACATGGGGCAGGTACCGCCCGTCCTCGCCCCGCACCCCGTCGCCCACCCCCTTCGTCGCCACCGTGCGCAGGCGGATCGCGCCGATCCCCGGCGCCCCGGTAGAGGCCAGATCCAGCACCTCGGACCATGCCCGCACCGTATCTCCGGCGAAACAGGGATTGGCGTGGGTCCCGCCATTCAGGGCCACGATCATCTGCGCATTGGCCAGCCCGTTGAACGACAGCGTGCGCGCCAGCGACATCACATGCCCGCCATAGATCAGCCGCCCGCCCTCCCGCGCCGCGGCATCGAAATGCACCTTGGCGGTGTTCTGCCACAGCCGCGTCGCCAGCATGTGCTCGGCCTCTTCCACGGTCACGCCGTCGATATGGTCGATGACCTCGCCCACCGCGTAATCGCCCCAGCGGTGCGGCTCGCCCGCCAGCGCGAAATCGTAGGCGGTGAAATCCAGACCCGCCGGGATCACCAGATCGCCCGCCGCGACCGCATCGGCCAGATCCGGGATCACCGCAGCCGGCGCGGGTCCGTCGGCGCGGCGCCGCACCATGGCCCAGCGTACGTAAGACAGAACCGCGACCGCATGCTGGTTCACGCCCGTGGTGCGGACCCAGACGACGCCGGATTTGCCGTTGGAATTCTGCTTCAGCCCGATCACCTCGGATGTGGCACGCAGCGTGTCGCCCGGCCAGACCGGGGCCAGCCAGCGCCCCTCGGCATAGCCGAGATTGGCCAGCGCGTTCAGTGAAATGTCGGGAACCGTCTTGCCGAACACCACATGGAACGCAATCAGATCGTCCAACGGCGACGCGGGCAACCCACATCCCCGGGCGAATTCGTCCGAAGAATAAAGCGCCCCGCGTGCGGGATAAAGCGCGTGGTAGAGCGCCCGCTCGCCCGCGCCCACGGTGCGCGGCACGGCGTGTTCGATCACCTCGCC
>JBGTLJ010000342.1:0-3869 GCA_041744175.1 Oceaniglobus sp.
GTCACGCCGCAGGGCACCAACATCCAGCGGTTCCTGCCGCGCACCATCGACGAGGACCAGTGGGAAGCCGCCGACCGCGCGATGACCTGGGTCTTCACCGAGTTCGGGATGACCAAGGGCCGCCTGCCGAAGGCCACGGCGCGGCCCGACGGCGCCCGCCCCCGCGTGAACATCCTCGGGCCGATGTATGGCGTGTTCAACATGCCCAGCGACCTGGCCGAGATCCGGCGCCTGGTCGAAGGCATCGGCGCCGAGGTGAACATGGTAATGCCGCTGGGCGCCCATGTCGCCGAGATGCGCGCGCTGGTGAACGCCGACGTGAACGTGACCATGTACCGCGAGTTCGGCCGCGGCCTGTGCGAGGTTCTGGGCAAGCCCTACCTGCAGGCGCCGATCGGCATCGCGTCCACCACCGCATTCCTGCGCACCCTCGGTGATATGCTGGGCCTGGACCCCGAGCCGTTCATCGAGCGCGAGAAGCATTCGACGATCAAGCCGGTCTGGGACCTGTGGCGGTCGGTGACGCAGGACTTCTTCGCCACCGCGTCCTTCGCCATCGTCGCGAACGAGACCTACGCGAGGGGCATCCGCAAGTTTCTGGAAGACGAGATGGGCCTGCCCTGCGCCATGGCGGTGTCGCGGCTGCGCGGCAAGAAGACCGACAACGACGCCGTCCGCGCCACGCTGCACGGCAAGCGTCCGCTGGTGGTGCTGGGGTCGATCAACGAGAAGATGTACCTGGCCGAGATGAAGGGCGGGCATGGGCCGGCGCCGCAGTTCATTCCGGCCAGCTTTCCGGGCGCCGCGATCCGCCGCGCCACCGGCACGCCGTTCATGGGCTATGCCGGCGCGACCTACCTGGTGCAGGAGGTCTGCAACAGCCTGTTCGACGCGCTGTTCCACATCCTGCCGCTGGGCACCGACATGGACCGCGCCGAGAACGGGGCCGGCGCCACGCCGACGCCGCTGCGCCGCGACTTTCCGTGGGACACCGACGCACAGCGCCGGTTGGACCAGATCATCGCCACCCATCCGATCCTCACCCGCATCTCCGCCGCGAAGTCACTGCGCGATGCCGCAGAGAAGGCCGCACTCGCCGACGGGGCCGAACGGGTGATGCTCGAGACGATTGACCGACTGCAGCCAGAGGGAACACTGCAATGACCGACATCTCCTCGGACGTCCACATGGGCCCGTCGGTTCGCCGGGCGACGGGACGCGGCGAATACTACGCTTACTTCGCCATCATCTTTGCCGCGACGCTGCCGCTGGCCTGCCTGGCCTGGGCACTGAAGGCGGCGCGCCGGATGCAGAGGCCCGACCGCGGGCCGGTCCGGTCGGCGTGGAGCCAGGCACAGATAATCACGCCGATGATCTTCGCCGCGTGACAGCAGATTCGCCCCACCTTCGGGGGGTGGCGATACAGGGCGGGGGATGAGCCTCCGTCGTAACCCGGCCGCGGGGGCGTCGCGGCATCGGCTCATCTTTCCGGAGGAAATGTAATGGCTGATAGAACGGACCTGTCCTTCACGGGTTTGACGGACGAGCAAGCCCAGGAGCTGCACTCGGTTTACATGGGCGGGTTCGCGATCTTCACGATCGTCGCGCTGGTCGCCCATATCCTGACCTACTTCAAGCTTCCCTGGTTCAGCTGGTAGAAAGGAACCATCTCATGGCACAATTCTACAAGATCTGGCTGATCTTCGATCCGCGCAGGGTTTTCGTGGCGCAGGGCGTGTTCCTGTTCCTGCTCGCGGTGATGATTCATCTCGTGCTGCTTTCGAACCCGACGACGAACTGGTTCCAGCGCGCCTTCGCGCAAGAGGTCGTCGTCGTCGCCGAATGACGCAATGACCCTGCCGCGGGCGGGCCGTTCCGGCCGCGGCATACGACCAATCGAATTGCGGCCGCCGGTATCGGCGGACGGCATCTGCAACGGAGAGTGAAGATGGCGCTGCTCAGCTTCGAAAAGAAATACCGCGTCCGAGGCGGGACGCTCGTCGGAGGCGATCTCTTCGACTTCTGGGTCGGCCCCTTCTACGTCGGCTTTTTCGGGGTCACGACGATCTTCTTCTCCGCCCTCGGCACGATCCTGATCTTCTACGGCGCGGCGATCGGGCCGACCTGGAACCCCTGGCTGATCTCGATCGAGCCGCCAGGACTGGAATACGGTCTGGGTGCTGCACCCCTGGCCGTGGGCGGGTTGTGGCAACTGATCACCATCTGCGCCACCTTCGCCTTCCTCAGCTGGATGATGCGCGAGGTCGAGATTTGCCGAAAGCTCGCCATCGGCTATCACGTGCCGTTCGCCTTCGGCATCGCCATCGTCGCCTATGTGACGCTGGTGATCATCCGCCCGGTGCTGATGGGCGCCTGGGGGCATGGCTTTCCCTACGGCATCTTCAGCCACCTCGATTGGGTGAACAACGTCGGCTATGCCTACGGCAATTTCCACTACAATCCCGCCCACATGATCGCGATCACCTTCTTCTTCACCACCTGCCTCGCGCTGGCGCTGCATGGATCGCTGGTGCTGTCGGCCGTCAATCCGGGCAAGGGCAAGGACGTGCGCGCACCAGACTACGAAGACACCTATTTCCGCGATCTGATCGGCTATTCGATCGGGCCATTGGGTATCCACCGGCTGGGCTTCTTCCTTGCGCTGAATGCCGGATTGTGGAGCGCGATCTGCATCGTCATTTCGGGAACCGTCTGGTTCGACGAATGGATCGTGTGGTGGGACTGGTATTTCGAACTGCCCTGGTGGGTGGACCTGTGACCGACGGCGTGAAGGAGGGATCGAACAATGGCTGAGTATCAAAACATCTTCACCCAGGTTCAGGTGGCCGGCCGGCCCGAAATGGGCATGGAGCTGAGCGGTTCGTCAGATGGCGAGCGGCTGGGGCGGGGCGGCTACTCCAGCCTGCTCGGGCTTTTCGGCAACGCGCAGTTGGGGCCGATCTATCTCGGAACGTTCGGGCTGATTTCCATCGCGACCGGCACGATCTGGTTCGTCATGGTCGGCTTTTCGTTCTGGGAACAGGTCGACTACAATCCTGCCGTGTTCCTGCGCGATCTGTTCTGGCTGGCGCTGGAGCCGCCATCGCCGGACTATGGGCTGAGCTTTCCGCCTATGGCCGAGGGCGGATACTATCTGATCGCCTCGTTCTTTCTGCTGATATCGGTGCTGACGTGGTGGGTCCGCACCTATCTGAGGGCCGAGGCGTTGGGCATGGGCAAGCACGTCAGTTGGGCTTTTGCGTCGGCGATCTGGCTGTTTCTGGTCCTGGGACTGTTCCGGCCGCTGGCGATGGGGTCGTGGTCCGAGATGGTGCCTTACGGCGTATTCCCGCACCTCGACTGGACGAACCTGTTCTCGATCACCTGGGGCAACCTGTTCTACAATCCGTTCCATGCCCTATCCATCGTGTTCCTCTACGGCTCGGCGCTGCTGTTCGCGATGCACGGCGGCACCATTTTGGCGGTCAGCCGGTTCGGCGGCGACCGCGAGATCGAACAGATCGTCGACCGCGGCACCGCGACGGAACGCGCGGCCCTGTTCTGGCGCTGGACCATGGGCTTCAATGCCACGATGGAGGGGATCCACCGCTGGGCCTGGTGGTTTGCGGTGCTGACCACGCTGACCGGCGGCATCGGCATCCTGCTGACCGGCACCGTCGTCGATAACTGGTACGTCTGGGCGCAAATCCACGGCTACGCGCCGGTCGACAACTAGGAGGGGCAGCGATGAGCGACCACCATCACGACTACCTGCGCACCGGGCATCGCAGTTTTCGCCTGACCGCCGATGTCGGCCTGCTGATGCTGAAGGGTGCGGGCTATGCGGCGGTGTTCAGCCTCGGCCTGAT
>JBGTLJ010000343.1:0-2427 GCA_041744175.1 Oceaniglobus sp.
CCGGCTTCACCGATGCGGCCTACGCCGATGCCGGGGTCGAAGTGGTCAGCGACGCCGCCGACATCTGGTCGAGAGCCGATGTCGTGACCAAGGTGCGCCAGCCGTCAGAGGCCGAAATGGCGCAGATGCGCGACGGCCAGACCCTGATCAGCTTTTTCAACCCCGCCGCCAACGACGATCTCATGGCACAGGCCAAGGGGCAGGGTGCCACGGTCATCGCGATGGAAATGGTCCCGCGGATCAGCCGCGCGCAGAAGATGGACGCTCTGTCGTCCATGGCCAACATCGCAGGCTACCGCGCGGTGATTGAGGCGGGAAACAATTTTGGCCGCTTCTTCACCGGACAGGTGACGGCGGCGGGCAAGGTGCCCCCGGCCAGGGTGCTTGTCGTCGGCGCCGGTGTCGCGGGCCTTGCGGCGATCGGCACCTCGACGTCGCTGGGTGCCATCACCATGGCCTTTGACGTGCGCCCCGAGGTTGCCGAACAGATCGAATCCATGGGCGCGCAGTTCGTGTTCCTCGAATTCGAGGACAGCGAACTGCCCGACGGTGCCGAAACCGGCGGCTATGCCCCGCCCTCCAGCCCGGAATTCCAGGCCAAGCAGCTGGAAAAATTCCGCGAACTGGCCCCCGACATCGACATCGTGATCTGCACCGCCCTGATCCCCAACCGCCCCGCGCCGGTGCTGTGGACCAGGGATATGGTCGAGATGATGAAACCGGGATCGGTCATCGTCGATCTGGCCGCCGAACGCGGCGGCAACTGCGAACTGACCGTGGCGGACGAACGGATCGTCAGCGACAACGGCGTGGTGATCATCGGCTATACCGATTTTCCGTCCCGCATGGCGACACAGGCCAGCATGCTCTATGCCACCAACATCCGCCACATGCTGGCCGACCTGACCCCGGCAAAGGACGGCGTCATTAATCACAACATGGACGACGATGTGATCCGCGGCGCCACCGTGACCCACAAGGGCGAAGTGACGTATCCGCCACCGCCGCCCAAGGTCAGGGCCATCGCCACGCAGGTGAAAAAGGAAAAGCGGAAGGAGCTGACGCGCGAGGAAAAGCGCGCCAGCGAAGTCACCGCGTTCAGGACCGAGACCCGCAATCAGGTGGGCCTGCTGGTCGTCGGCGCGGTGTTGCTTTTGACCGTGGGCCTCGTGGCGCCGCCCAGTTTCATGCAGCATTTCATCGTCTTCGTGCTGTCGGTCTTCGTCGGGTTCCAGGTGATCTGGGGCGTGGCCCATTCGCTGCACACGCCGCTGATGGCGGTGACCAACGCGATCTCGTCGATCATCATCCTTGGCGCGCTGACCCAGATCGGATCGGGATCGTGGCTGGTGGTGATCCTGGCGGCGCTGGCGGTGTTCATGACCGGGATCAATATTTTCGGCGGCTTCCTCGTGACACGGCGCATGCTCGCCATGTTCCAGAAATCCTAAGGGGGACAGGCACATGGAAACCGGTCTGACAACAGCGGCCTATGTCGTCGCAGCAGTTCTCTTCATCCTGTCGCTGGGCGGTCTTTCGGGGCAGGAAAGCGCCAAGCGCGCCGTCTGGTACGGCATCGCGGGTATGGCGCTGGCCGTGGTGGCCACCCTTGCGGGGGCGGGGCTCTGGCTGCTCGCGCTGGTGCTGATCCTCGCGGGCGGGGCCATCGGATACGTTCTGGCCACCAGGGTCCAGATGACCCAGATGCCGGAACTCGTGGCTGCGATGCACAGCCTGGTGGGCCTCGCGGCGGTTCTGGTGGGTGTGATCGCCCATGTCGAACTGGTCCGCGTCGCCGGGCTCAAGGCGGACTTCACGGCGGCGGGGGGGTTTGCGCCGGAAACGTTCATCTACCCGCTTGCGGGCGCGGTCTACGAATCCGCCCGCGCCGCGGAAATTGCCGAAGAGCTGCTCGGGCTTGGCGCCGACGCGGCCCTGATCGCAAAGAAGACGGTGGTCGAGATCTCGATCCTGCGGGTCGAATTGTTTCTTGGGGTGTTCATCGGCGCGATCACCTTTACCGGGTCTGTCATCGCCTATGGCAAGCTGGCGGGCAAGGTCGACACGGCTGCGAAAAAGCTGCCCGGCGGCCACATGCTCAACGCGGGCGCGGCCGCGGTCTCGGTGCTGTGCCTGGTCTGGTACTTCAACACCGGCGGGTTCCTGCCGCTGTTCCTGATGACGCTGGCGGCGCTTTTCATCGGCTATCACCTGATCATGGGGATCGGCGGCGCCGACATGCCCGTGGTCGTGTCGATGCTCAACAGCTATTCGGGCTGGGCGGCGGCGGCGATCGGTTTCAGCCTTGGCAACGACCTGCTGATCGTGGTCGGTGCGCTTGTCGGCTCGTCCGGCGCGATCCTGTCCTACATCATGTGCCGCGCCATGAACCGGAACTTCGTCAGCGTGATCCTCGGCGGTTTCGGC
>JBGTLJ010000344.1:0-2492 GCA_041744175.1 Oceaniglobus sp.
GCGAACGATGCCGCCCGGGGCGTTGCGGTGGCGGATCAACCCTGGGTGCGCAGCCAGTCGATGACGGCCGGGCGCACCGATTGTTCGCCCGAGGCGCTGGCGACCTCGATCACGGATTTCGCCTCTTGCAGGTCGACCCGGCGCAGCAGATGCTTGACCGGGCCGATGGATGCGGGCCGCATCGACAGCGTTTTCAGTCCCATGGCGGCAAAGCACATGGCCTCTATCGGGCGGCCCGCGTCCTCGCCGCAGAACGACAGCGGTGTTGCGGTTTCGGCGCAGCGCCCGACGATGTGTCCGATCAGGGTCAGGAACGAGACATTCAGGGTGTCGTAGCGGCGGCGCACGCGTTCGTTCTCACGGTCCGCAGCGAAGAAGAACTGTTTCAGGTCGTTGCCGCCGATCGAGATGAAATCCGCCATTTCGAAGAACTGCCGCGGCGCGAAGGCCAGCGACGGAGTTTCCAGCATCGCGCCGATGCGGACCTCGCTGGGCAGCACGCGCCCCAGCTTGTCCTCGCGCTCAAGCTCGTTCAGGGCGTGCTGGCGGGCCTGGCGGAATTCATCGAACTGCGCCACGAACGGGAACATCACCGTCAGCGGCCGCCCGGCCGCCCCCCGGATCAGCGCCTGAAGCTGCATCCGCATCACGCCCGGCTTGTCCAGTCCGACGCGGATCGCCCGCCAGCCGAGCGCGGGGTTCGGTTCGTCATCCTGGGGTTTCATATAGGGCAGCACCTTGTCGGACCCGATGTCGAGGGTGCGGAAGATCACCGTCTGACCCTTGGCGGCGTCCAGCACCCGCGCATAGAGCGCGGCCAGTTCGCCCCGGCGCGGAACATGGCTGCGGATCAGGAACTGAAGCTCGGTGCGAAACAGCCCCACGCCTTCGGCGCCCGAGCTTTCCAGCGAGGGCAGATCGACCATCAGCCCTGCATTCATCATCAGCTTGACCACCGTGCCGCATTTCGCCTCCGCGGGCTGGGTGCGCAACGAGGCATAGCGTTCCTGCGCCGTGGCCTGCATCGCGATCTTGTCGCGGAACGCCGAGGCGACGCTTTCCTCGGGGCGAAGGTGGACGATCCCCTGATCGCCATCCACGAGAATACGGTCGCCGTTCAGCGCCTCGGTGGTGATGCGTTCGGCGTGGATCACCAGCGGGATCGCCAGCGCGCGGGCGACGATCGCGGCGTGGCTGCCGACGGATCCCTGTTCCAGAACGATGCCGCGCAACTGTCGGCCATATTCCAGCAGCTCTCCGGGGCCGATGTTGCGGGCCACGAGGATCGGGCGTTCGGGCATTTCGGCGCCGGTCTGGCTGCCCTGGCCGGTGAGGATCCGAAGCAGGCGGTTGGACAGGTCGTCGAGATCGTGCAGCCGTTCGCGCAGATAGGGATCGGGCACTGCGCGCAACCGTGCCCGGGCGCTGGACTGTTCCTTTTCCACCGCAGCCTCGGCCGACAGGCCGCGCCCGATGTCCTCCTGCATCCGCTGCATCCAGCTGCGCGAATTGGCGAACATGCGGTAGGTTTCCATCACCTCCCGGCTGTCCTTGTCGGTGGTCAGGCCATGGCCCAGCAGATCGTCCACCGACAGACGCAGCTTGTCGATCCCCGCCGACAGGCGGGCGGATTCGCGCACCGGATCGTCGGCGATGGGGTTGGTGACGACGACGCGGGGTTCGTGCAGGTAGGCATGGCCGTCGGCGGTGCCTTCCTGCCCGACGGTGCCGCGGAACATCACCTGATTCTGGTGGCGCGCCGACAATGCGGCACCCTCGCCGACAAAGGCGCCGAGTTCGGTCATTTCGGCCAGCACCATCGCCACCACTTCGAGCGCGTAGGTCTCATCGTCCGAAAACCGGCGTGCGTCCTTGCTTTGCACCACGAGAACCCCCAGCCGTTCACCCAGCCGCTGGATCGGCACGCCGAGGAAGGAGGAATAGATCTCTTCGCCGGTTTCGGGCATGAAGCGGAAACCGCGTTCCTGCGGCGCGTTGGGGCTGTTGATCGGGCGCGCCGTCCTGGCCACCCGCCCGACAAGACCTTCGCCGAGGCGCATCCTGGTCTGATGTACGGCTTCCTTGTTCAGACCTTCGGTGGCGCAGAGTTCAAGGGTGTCGGCATCGCGGAACAGGTAGATCGAACACACCTCTGTCTGCATCGAATCCGCGGTCAGCGCAGTGATGCGGTCCAGTCGGGTCTGGCCCGCGCTTTCCTCTGCCAGCGCCTCGCGCAGGCGCCCGAGCAGTTTGCGGCTTTCGGTTTCGGTGCGTTGCGGCATCGCTGACTCGCGCTTCTCGGGTCCGATGCGCGGACCGCTGTCGGTTAGATCACAACCATGGGGCAAGCGAAACGCATTTCGCGAACGGAGTGTTTCCGGTATTGATATAAATCGTCGCGATCAGCGCCCGCCCGCCACGTCGAGTATCGCGCCGCTGACGTAGGATGCGTCGTCGCCCAGCAGCCAGACGATCGCCTCGCCGACCTCTGT
>JBGTLJ010000345.1:0-1688 GCA_041744175.1 Oceaniglobus sp.
GCAGCCTGATCGACCGGACGGTCTGCGTCTGATGGTGCGTTGCGGTCCCTAAGGTGGGACGGCGGCGTTCCGGACATCCAACCGATCCCTTGGGAATTCAGCAGAGACGGTTCTGCCGGAATATCCGAAGGGTCAGCAGAACCACCGTCGCGGAATTTTTGGACGGCGGGCAACAGTCTTGGCCGTCAGATGGAGCCACCCGAAAGGGGCTTGCCATTGACGCAGTAGGCTGTCTTGGGGTCAGTCGGCGACGCGCGTCAGATCCCGTGGGGCAACAGCGCGACCGAGGCACGCTCGTCCTGGTCGAAATCCCGCGCCGGTCGGTCGCGCACCGGGGCATTGCGTTTGAATTCGTAGATCATCTCGTCGGCTTCTCTGCCGCGGGCGACGATCAGGCAGCACCGCATGTGACGTCCGTCTTCATAAAGGTCGGCATGGCCACGCAGCACGGGCGCATCGGACACGTCAAGCGCGAACCCCTTGTCCCAGTAGCGAAGAAGCACGAATTTCTCGCCGCCGATCTCGATCTGCATCCTGCCCCGGGTGCGCTGAGCCCTGCGGCGCGCGGCATCCAGCCCGTTCTGCACGTCCGGAGGAAGTGTTTCCAGCATCGGCCCCCACCTCTTGCCTGCACTTACAGTTGACCGAGTTTCGGTATCGGTCAAGCCGCGAGGCGCACGGTCGGAAGTTTGCACCGTGCGGGTGGAACAATCCGTTCAGATCGGTCGCATTATCCGCAGAACATGCTCTTTTGCCGGATCGTAGAGCGCCGAATCACGAAAATCCCGCACATCGCCGAGGGCAGGGCCGACGAGGACAAGCGCGGTGCGAGTGATCTTTTCCTCTCTCACCTTGAGGCGAATGTCGGCCAGGGTGCCGCGCAGGAACATCTGATCGGGCCAACCGACACGGTAGGCCACCACCACCGGGCAGTCAGCGCCGTAGTGGGGGATCAGCGCGCGCTCGATCTCGCGCAGGGCGCGAATACCGAGATGGATCGCCAGGGTCGCGCCTGTGCGGGCGAAGTTTTCCAGCTTCTCGCCCGCGGGCATCGAGGTCGATTTCATCGATACCCGTGTCAGGACGATGGATTGCGCCAGTTCCGGAATGGTCAGTTCCTGCCCCAGCGCGGCGGCGGCGGCGGCATAGGCGGGCACGCCGGGCACGATCTCATACGGGATGGCATCGGCGCGCAGGCGGCGGATCTGTTCGGCGATGGCACCGTAAAGCGACGGATCCCCGGAATGGACCCGGGCGACATCCTGTCCGTCGGCATGGGCACTGGCGATGATGGCGTGGGTTTCGTCCAGCGTCATCGGCGCCGTATCGTGGACGAGCGCGCCGTCTGGGACGCCGGCGACCACCTGTTCGGGCACCAGAGATCCCGCGTAAAGGCAGACCGGACATGCGGCGATCAGGCGCTGCGCCTTGAGGGTCAGAAGTTCCGGATCGCCCGGCCCGGCGCCGATGAAATAGACGGTCATTGGTTCACTCTCGCATTCGGACGCTGCCCTTGACTTTGCCCGTACACGGGCCGGATCATCACCCGGTGAACAGCGAGATTTCCCCCCCCTGCTGCGCCCCGGATGCGGGTGCTCGGGGCGATGCACCAGACGCGTCCGTCTGCGCCGATGCATCGGGTCGGGCGCCGCGCGACTGCGTCCTCGTGCCCGGCGGAGCGGGACTGA
>JBGTLJ010000346.1:0-3397 GCA_041744175.1 Oceaniglobus sp.
TCGTCGACCCCGCGGCGCGGCCGAACACCACACCTCGCCACCCGGGATCTGTCCGTATGACGGCGTCCGGTGCACACCCCCGTCCCGCCGACCAAGCTATCGCTTGCGCGTCACAGACCCCATTTGTCGCGGGTCGCCTGAAAGAAGCCGCCGGCCTCCTTCACCTTGATCCAGTTGTTGATGTAGTTGATCCACACCTGATCGCCCTGGGGCAGCAGCATGGCGATGGGCGACGGCGCGCGCGCCTCGGCGTTCTTCACCCGCACCACGCCGAACTTCCCGGCCAGCTCGGCGCCTTCGATGTTGGAGGTCACGAACACGTCCGCGCGGCCCGCCAGCACCTCCTGAAATCCGCGCGCCGGCGCCTCGACGACCTTGATCTCGGCGTTCGGGAACCATTCCTTCACATACCCCTCGAAGGTCGTGCCCAGCTCGGTCGCCACCGTCACGCCGGGCTGGTTGATCGAATCGTACCCGTCGAACCTGTCGGCGTTTTCCGGCATGGTGAACGGGAACGTCTCGACCGACAGATAGCTGTCGGAAAATCCGGCGACCTTGGCGCGCGCCGGGCTGATGCTGGCACTGCCGGTCATGTCGTACTTGCCCGCCACTACGCCGTTGACCAGCGTCTTCCAGTCGGTCGGCACGAATTCCACCTCGACCCCGAGATCGGTTGCCAGTTCGCTCATCACGTCGATGTCGAAGCCCTGGTAGCTGTTGGTCGCCGGGTCACGCAGGGTCATCGGATTCCAGTCCCCGGTCGTGCCGACCTTCATCACGCCCGCGTCCAGGATCTCGTTCAGCGCCGATTGCGCCACCGCCCCCGTCGCCAGAACCGTGGCCATCCCCGTCGCCAGAACCGCCGCCGTCAATATCCTGCGCATCCGCCGTCTCCTTGTTTCATACCGCCCTCTGTTGGGTCCGCGCGCATTATGGACTTGTCCTGTGACATAGACCACTGCAAACCTTGCCGCTTGCGACAGGGGGCGAATGTGGCGGACACGGCGATCCAGATGCGCGAGGTGAACAAGTGGTTCGGCGAATTCCACGTGTTGAAGGACATCGACCTGACGGTGAAGACCGGCGAAAAGGTGGTCATCTGCGGGCCGTCGGGGTCCGGCAAATCCACCGTCGTGCGCTGCATCAACCGGCTGGAGCGTCACCAGACCGGCACGATCACCGTCGGCGGGGTCGAGCTGACGGATGACGAACGGGCGATCGCCGCGATCCGCGCCGATGTCGGCATGGTGTTCCAGCAGTTTAACCTGTTCCCCCACCTCACGGTGATGCAGAACCTCACTCTCGGGCCGATCAAGTCCCGGGGCCTGAGCCGGACCGACGCCGAAACCCGCGCCCGCCGCTATCTCGACCGGGTGCGCATTCCCGAACAGGCCGACAAGAAACCAAGTCAGCTTTCGGGCGGCCAGCAGCAGCGCGTCGCCATCGCGCGCAGCCTCTGCATGGAACCAAAGGTGCTTCTGTTCGACGAACCGACCAGCGCGCTGGACCCCGAGATGATCGCCGAGGTGCTGGATGTGATGACCGGCCTCGCCCAGGACGGCATGACCATGGTGGTTGTGACCCACGAGATGGGCTTCGCGCGCAAGGTCGCCGACCAGATGGTGTTCATGGACGGCGGGCGGATCGTCGAACGCGGCGCTCCGGGGCCGTTCTTCGAGGCCCCGGAATCGGCACGCTGCCGACAGTTCCTGTCGCAGATCCTGCGGCACTGACATGCGCGTCGCCGCCCTCCTCGCGCTGTTCCTCGTGGTGTCAGGCTGCACCTCGTCGGCGACCTGGGGCTGGTACGTGATCGACCCCACCACGCCCCAGGGCTGGATCAACGTGCGGTTCCTGCTGGGCGGCATGTGGGCGACGATCCAGATCTCGCTGATCGCCGCCGCCCTGTCGATGACCCTTGGCCTGCTGGTCGCCCTGCCCGGCTTTTCCGACCGCCGCGGCTGGCGGATCGTCAACCGCGTCTATGTGGAATTCATCCGCGCGATCCCGCTTCTGCCGATGCTGTTCTGGGTGTTCTACGGCCTGCCGCTGATCTTCAGATCGCTGGGGATGAACGTTCCCATCGACGCGTTCTGGGGCGCGATCATCACCCTGGCAATCAGCGATTCGGCGTTCACCGCGGAAATCTACCGCTCCGGCATCCAGTCCATCGCCAAGGGCCAGACAGAGGCCGCCCAGACCGTCGGGCTGACGCGCGGCCAGACGATGCGCTATGTCGTGTTGCCCCAGGCCGTGCGCCGGATCCTGCCGCCGCTGGCCAACCAGTTCATCTACATCGTGAAAATGTCGGCCTTCGCCTCGGTGATCGGAATGCAGGAACTGACACGGCGGGCCAACGAACTGGTGGTCACCGAATACCGCCCGCTGGAAATCTACACCCTGCTGATCTTCGAATACCTGATCCTCGTGCTGATCATCAGCGCCGGGGTGCGCTGGCTGGAACGTCGCATGGGCAGCGACGAAAGGAACTGATCGCGCGACCGCGGTTTGGCCCGGGATCACAGCAAAAGGACGCGCGGATGAACTGGCAGACCTTCATGGACGACATCATGTCCGACATCGACACCCTGGCCAAACAGGTGCCCGATACAGCAAGGCTTTATGCAGACATGGGCAAGGCCGCGAAAAAGGACGGCGCACTGTCCGAAAAGACCAAGGAGATCATGGCTCTCGGCATCGCCATCGCCACCCGCTGCGACAGCTGCATCGGCTTTCACGTCAAATCCCTCGTCCGGCTCGGCACCACCCGCGACGAGTTGTGCGAGGCCGCCGCCATGGCGATCTACATGGGCGGCGGACCGTCCTATGCCTATGCCGCCAAGGCTCTGGCCGCCTACGACACGTTCGCCGACCAAAACTGATCCACCCGCCGCCCGACCCCCTCAGCACTGCGAAGCGGCGGTAAACGCACCCGGCGCGCTTTTTTCCTACCACAACCCGATTACGTTCGCGGCGCACATATGAGATCCGGCGTTTCGCCGCAAACCGGTTGCAGTCGCGGCGTGCAGATGGGATCCGGGGCGCCAGGTCCACCAGAGTATGGCGGTGATCCATGAGTGCAAGCGCAATGGCGGCCGCGACCATCCTGGTGGGGCTTGCCGTCCTGGGCCTGAAGTGGCTGGCCTTCGCCCTGACGGGCAGCGTGGCGCTCTATTCGGATGCGCTGGAAAGCATCGTCAACATCGTCGCGGCGGTGCTGGCGCTGATCGCCGTGCGGATCAGCGCCCGGCCACCCGATGCCAACCATCCCTACGGTCACAGCAAGGCGGAATACCTGTCCGCCGTGGCGGAAGGCGCGATGATCGTGCTGGCAGCCGTGCTGATCCTGAGCGAAGCATGGGGCGCCCTGCTGGAGCCGCGCGTGATCGACGTGCCG
>JBGTLJ010000347.1:0-3207 GCA_041744175.1 Oceaniglobus sp.
TGCCGCCGCCTGTCAAAAGATTGGGAAAAATCCATCGCAAGCGCCGAGGCATGGATCCTCATTGCCCACATTCGGCGCGTCACCCGCCATCTCGCAAGAACCTGAAAGCGTTCGGTTAGTTTTGAATCAGACTCTTAGAGACGGACGGCCGCGCCATCTCTGTTCGGGGCGCGCGTACCGACACTCAGCGAAAGATGTCCTCGCCCTGCTGGTCGATGAGCATTCGCGCCTTAGCAAAGGATGCCGACGCTGCCGCGTCCCGGCTTTCCAGCGTATCCGCCCGGATCAGGCGATGGGATTTCAGCGTTCCGTCGATGTCCTTTTCGATACGGGCGCCGATGCGCCAGCGCCCGCCCTCATTCACCGGCTCGGCGTAGATCGTAAATCCGTCATGGGTCTCGCCGGGCATTTCAGGTGCTGCATTGCCGCCGGACCCGCCGCCGAACAGTTTTGACCAGAACGACATCGCGCGCGCCCTATTGATCGAGGAACGAGCGCAGCTTGCGCGATCGGCTGGGGTGCTTGAGCTTGCGCAGGGCCTTGGCCTCGATCTGGCGGATCCGTTCGCGGGTGACGCTGAACTGCTGGCCGACCTCTTCCAGCGTGTGGTCGGTGTTCATCCCAATCCCGAACCGCATGCGCAGCACCCGCTCCTCGCGCGGCGTCAGCGACGCCAGCACCCGGGTCGTGGTTTCCTTCAGGTTTTCCTGAATGGCGCTGTCCAGCGGCAGGACGGCATTCTTGTCCTCGATGAAATCGCCAAGCTGGCTGTCCTCTTCGTCGCCGATGGGGGTTTCCAGCGAAATCGGCTCCTTGGCGATCTTCATCACCTTGCGGACCTTTTCCAGCGGCATCTGGAGCTTTTCCGCCAGTTCCTCGGGCGTGGGTTCGCGGCCGATCTCGTGCAGCATCTGACGGCCGGTGCGCACCAGCTTGTTGATCGTTTCGATCATGTGCACGGGAATCCGGATCGTGCGGGCCTGATCGGCGATCGACCGGGTGATCGCCTGACGGATCCACCAGGTGGCATAGGTGGAGAACTTGTAGCCACGGCGGTATTCGAACTTGTCCACCGCCTTCATCAGGCCGATGTTGCCCTCCTGAATGAGATCAAGGAATTGCAGACCGCGGTTGGTGTATTTCTTGGCGATGGAAATCACCAGACGCAGGTTCGCCTCGACCATTTCCTTCTTGGCCTGGCGCGCTTCCTTCTCGCCTTTCTGGACCTGCTGGACGATGCGGCGGAATTCGGAAATGTCGACGCCGACATACTGGCCGACCTGGGCCATCTGGCCGCGCAGGTCATCCACCTTGTCGGCCGAACGTTCGATGAAGGCCTGCCAGCCGCGGCCGGACTTTTCGGCCATCTTTTCCATCCAGGTCGGGTCAAGCTCGTAGCCGCGATAGGCGTCCACGAATTCGCGTCGGTTGATGCGCGCCTGATCTGCCAGTTTCACGAGGCTGGAATCGATCGACATGATCTTGCGGTTGATGCCGTAAAGCTGGTCGATCAGCGCCTCGATCCGGTTGTTGTGCAGGTGCAGTTCGTTGACCAGCAGCACGATTTCGCCGCGCAGCTTCTGATAGTCTCCCTCGGCCTGTTCGGTAAAGCTGCCATCCTCGTTCAGGGTGGCCGACATCCGCAGATCCTGCATTTCCGAAAGCATGACGTAATCGTGGGCGATCACCTCGAGCATCTCGAGAACGCGGGGCTTCAGCGCGGCCTCCATCGCAGCAAGCGACATGTTGGCCTGCTCGTCGTCATCCTCGTCGTCGTCAACCTTGCTGATCGGGTTGCCGTCGGCGTCCAGTTCGGGCTGGGCGTCCGGCTCTTCCCTGGTCGCGCCGCCGGGTGCGGCGGTATCGACGTCAAGGCCCGTCACCACTGAATCGTCCTCGCCGTCTTCGCCCATGGACCGCCCGAAAGTGGTTTCGAGGTCGATCACATCGCGCAAAAGGATGTCTTCGCTCAGAAGTTCGTCGCGCCAGATCGTGATCGCCTGAAAGGTCAGCGGGCTTTCGCAGAGACCGGCGATCATGGTGTTGCGCCCGGCCTCGATCCGCTTGGCGATGGCGATCTCGCCCTCGCGGCTCAGCAGTTCGACCGATCCCATCTCGCGCAGGTACATGCGCACCGGATCGTCGGTGCGGTCCAGCTTTTCGTTGTCCGACCCGGCCAGCACGATGTCGCGGGCCCCGGCGGTCGTGGTCAGTTCGGTCGATCCCTTTGCCTCTTCCTCTTCGGCCTCTTCCCCCTCGATGATGTTGATGCCCATCTCGGACAGCATCGACATCACATCCTCGATCTGTTCGCTCGATACCTGTTCGGGCGGCAGCACCTGGTTCAGCTCGTCGTAGGTGATGTAGCCCTTCTCGCGCGCCTCGGCGATCATCTTCTTGACTGCGGCCTGGCTCATGTCGAGCATGCCCTCGTTGTCCTGATCGTCCTGCTTGTTGCGGTCGTCGGTGTCCTTGGCAGCCATGCGGCAATCCTTCCACGGCGAGGGCGATTCGCGGTCAATTCGAATCATCTAGAGCGAATCAACGATTCGCAACCTGCTTAGCCTGTTTTATTTACCGTATCCTAACCAGGAGTCACGGTGTCATCGGGTCTTGTCGCCGCGGCCGATCAGGGCAAGCAACTCGTCCAGGCGCAGTTTTTCGCTGCGGCTTATGCGGGCGCCGTTGGCCCCCACCTCGAACTCCGTGCGATCCTCGGTCTGCGCTCTTTCGGCGCGGTTGCGGGCTTCGGCGGCCTGTCCCAGTCGCCAGGTCGTGCCCTCGTTGCCCTCGGCGGCAGCATCGCGAACGGCATCCTCGATCTCGCGAAGTGCTCCGCGCCGGGCGTGCAGCTTGCCGAATTCCTCGGCCACACAATGGGCGGCGATCGCATCGTCGCCCGGTGTGCGGATCGCCGGACACAGGCTGACATGGCGTGGCAGGAACAGCTTTTCAAGGACCGCCTCGCCGACCATCTGCGACACCTGTGCCCGAAGATCGTCGCCATCCACCTGACGCAACATCGCATTGGCGACGCGCCCATGGTCGGGGTCCCGGAAATCGAGCCGCTCCAGTGCATCTACGAACTGTGCAAGGATCGCGGGATGGGTCAGCAGCACGGCAAGGATCACCGCCTCGCGCAGCGTTTCGTCGGCTCCACTGTCACCCTGCGCCAGCAGCGACGCGCGGGTTGTCGACGCCGCGGGC
>JBGTLJ010000348.1:0-1575 GCA_041744175.1 Oceaniglobus sp.
GGCCGTCAGAGCCGCGGCAAGGCCAGCGGGACCGGCCCCCACTACCGCGATCCGGCGCGCCGTCGCGGCGGGTTCGACGCGCAGTTCCGTCTCATGGCAGGCGCGCGGGTTGACCAGACACGACGACACCTTGCCGGCAAAGGTGTGATCAAGACAGGCCTGGTTGCAGGCGATGCAGGGCGCGATATGGGCCGCCCGCCCCGCTGCCGCCTTGGCGACGAAATCAGGGTCGGCGAGGAACGGGCGCGCCATGCTGACCATGTCGGCGCAGCCTTCGGCCAGCACCGCCTCGGCCACCTCTGGGGTGTTGATCCGGTTTGACGTGATAATCGGGATCGCCACCTCGCCCATCAGTTTCTTCGTCACCCAGGAAAACGCCCGGCGCGGCACCGACGTAGCGATGGTGGGCACCCGCGCCTCGTGCCAGCCAATGCCGGTGTTGAGGATACTGGCGCCTGCCGCCTCGATGGCGCGGGCCAGCGTCACCACCTCGTCCCAACTCGATCCGTCGGGGATCAGGTCGATCATCGACAACCGGTAGATCAGGATGAAATCGTCCCCCACCGCCGCGCGCACCCGCCTGACCACCTCGACGGGCAGGCGCATCCGGTTCTCGTAGCTGCCGCCCCAGCCATCGGTGCGCCGGTTGGTGTGGGTGACCAGGAACTGGTTCAGGAAATACCCCTCGCTTCCCATCACCTCCACCCCGTCATATCCCGCCTCGCGCGCCCGCGCCGCGGCGGTAGCGATGTCGGCGATCTGTTTCTCGATCCCGGCCTCGTCCAGTTCCCGGGGCGCGAACGGAGAGATCGGCGATTTGACCGGCGACGGGGCGACGCAATCCCTGGAATAGGCATAGCGCCCGGCATGGAGGATCTGCATCGCGATCATTCCGCCGTCGCCGTGCACCCGGTCGGTGACGATCCGGTGGTTGGCGATGTCGGCGGCGGTGAACAGTCCCGCCGCGCCGGGAAACACCCCGCCTTCGGCATTGGGCGCCATACCCCCCGTCACCATCAGCCCGACCCCGCCCCGCGCCCGGGCTGCGTAGAATTCCGCGACCCGGTTCCAGTCGCGGGTTTCCTCCAGTCCGGTATGCATCGACCCCATGAGCACGCGGTTCTTCAGAGTGACGTGCCCAAGGTCGAGAGGGGCCAGAAGATGGGGATAGGGTGTCATGGGTCACCTCCGGGGGTCGCGCGGACCATGAAAGCCCGGCCGCGCCAAGTCATGCGCGACGCAGCGTCACACCGCCGCCCGCCCGGCCAGATTCCAGGGGCCGGAACGCGAGCGCGAACCCGCAATGCCACGGTGCACAGGATTCCCCGCCGCACCCGGAACGGGACGCCACGCCGCCGATGACATGGGCCGTCATGTGACAACGCCGCCATGCGCGCAAGACCCGGGCGCGCGTCCTCCCCTCCCACTGCCCCGTCAGAGATCCATATAGACGTGGCGTTCGGCCTGGGCGCCGGGGTGGGTGACGGCGCCGCGGTAGGTCGGCCCGACAAGCTGGGCGTATTTCCACAGCGCGCCGCTGCCATAAAGCGTCTCGCGGGGACCGGACCAGGCGGC
>JBGTLJ010000349.1:0-4112 GCA_041744175.1 Oceaniglobus sp.
AGCGGTGACCGAGGGACTGATCGACCCCGCGCGCAGCGTGATGATCGGCATGCGCGGCACCTGTTACGACAGTGCGGATCGGGATTTTGCACGGGAACACGGGATCACCATCGTTCCGATGGATCAGGTTTTCGACCGCGGCATCGCCGATGTGGCGGTGCAGGCAAAGACGATCGCCGGAACCGGACCATGCTATCTGTCCTTCGACATCGATTTCATCGACCCGGCATTTGCGCCGGGCACCGGCACGCCCGAGGTGGGCGGCCCGAGTTCGGCCGAGGCCATCGCGATGCTGAGATCCCTGTCTGGGCTGAACCTTGTCGGAGCCGATCTGGTGGAGGTGTCGCCGCCGTTCGACGTGGGGGGCACGGGCAGCGGCGTCACCGCCTGGCTGGGCGCTTCGGTGCTGTTCGAGATCCTGTGTCTGATGGCGGCGCCGCAACGCTAGGGCGAAACTGCGCATGACGCTCCGGCTGCGCCGTCGCCCCACCCGCCGTCCCGCAAGCCCGGTTCAGCCGGAGCAGCTCGCGCCCCCAAGAACGCAGAATTTCGCGCAGTGCGGATGGTTCAGCGCGACATCGCATTCGGCCTGTTCCAGAGACGACCCAAGTTCGAATTCCGGGGTATGGGGCAGCAGCGTGCAGGCCATGACGACCGGTGCCTTGGCGCCGCGCCGTTTCACCACCATCCGCGAACTTGCGCACATCACCGATGTCGGGGCGATCCCGAGAATATCCCAGCAGGCAGTGGTGATTTCCGGGACATCGACGTGGTCGTCCATTTCCGGAAACAGGACACAGCGCCCCGGATCGGCGGCATCGATATCAAAGCCACGGCGCGCAAACAGGGCGGCGTATCCGGCACGGGATTGCGCCTCGCTTTCGCCCCAGACGGTGCGTCCGGCAACCGTCATTGGAATGCCGGCTTCGCGCAGCCAAGACATACCCTCCATCGTCTTGTCGAAGGCCCCGACGCCGCGTTCGATGTCATGCATCGCGGCAGTGTGGTGATCGACGGAGACCCGCAATGTCATCTTGCCGGGGAAATCTGCGTTCAGACCGGCAAGCCCGGCACGGACGGTCTTGCGCATCATCGGCCGCATGGCGTTGGTCAGGATCAGGACCGAATAACTCCGCGCCAGTGCGAGGCGGGTCATATTGATCATGTCGGGGTTCATGAATGGCTCGCCGCCGGTGAAACCGATTTCCCGTACGCCCCAGCAACGATCTTCAATCTGGTCCAGATAACCGTCGACTTCGCCAGCGGTGATGTAGGCCAGCGAATCGTTGGTGGGCGAGCTTTCGATATAGCAATTCAGACAGGCGATGTTGCAAAGCGTCCCGGTGTTGAACCACAACGTTTCGGGATCCGACAGCGCCACCGTCGCGCGACGTTCGCCCTTGGCGGTCAGGCGCCGGTCCCGGAATTTTTCCGGGTCTAGGATCGGGATCTGGTCTTTCATCCGGGCGCTCCGCGTGGTTTCATATGTCCTAACGGCTTGCGCTTGTAGCCGAAACCCCACGGCGGCGCTTTGACACAGATGTGAGGGATGCGGCACATACTGGACAAGGGTTGCGGCGGGGGCTAACACGTCGTCATACCAGTTAGCGCTAACATGCCTGCGGCTGCCCGGTTGAGGTCACATGCGCCGGAGAATGAGGGTACGATGGTTTCACGCGTCATTCCGGTCGATCCCTTCGACCTGGTGATTTTCGGCGGTACGGGCGATCTGGCCCGCCGCAAGATCCTGCCGGGGCTGTTCCGCCGGTTCGTGGCGGGTCAGATGCCGGGCGACGCTCGGATCGTCGGCGCAGCACGGTCCGAATACGACGATGACGGTTACCGCGATTTCGTGCGCACGGCGATCGAGGAGTTTTCCGCGGATCAGGTCAATGGGGTTAAACTGGCAGAGTTCCTCGAGAGGCTGCACTATGTCGCCATCGACGCGACAGGGGACGCGGGCTGGGCCAAGATGGCCGAGCTTGTGCGTGACGATACTGTGTCGGCCTATTACTTCTCGGTCGCGCCTAGCCTTTTTGGCGCGCTGGCGGAGCGGCTGCATCAGCACGGACTGGCGGACAACGACACCCGGATCGTCGTGGAGAAGCCGTTCGGCCGCGATCTCGAGAGTGCGAAGGCCCTGAACGCCACGCTGGCGCTGCACTTCGACGAAACCCAGATCTATCGGATCGATCACTATCTGGGCAAGGAAACCGTGCAGAACCTGATGGCGGTCCGGTTCGGCAATGTCCTGTTCGAACCGTTGTGGAATGCGCAATACGTCGATCACATCCAGATCACCGTGGCCGAAACCGTCGGTGTCGGCGGGCGCGGCGCCTATTACGACAAGTCCGGCGCAATGCGCGACATGATCCAGAACCATCTGATGCAACTGTTGTGTCTGATCGCCATGGAGCCACCCAGCCGGTTCTCGCCGGATTCGGTGCGCGACGAAAAGCTCAAGGTGATCCGCGCGCTCGATCCGGTGGCGGTGCATCACATCGTGCGCGGACAGTACGCAGGCAACGGCGTTACCGAAAGCTACCGGGAGGATGCGGAAAACCCCCGCAGTCTCACCGAAAGCTTCATCGCCATGAAGATCAACATCTCGAACTGGCGCTGGGCGGGCACGCCGTTCTATCTGCGCACCGGCAAGCGGCTCAAGGGCCGCGCGAGCGAGATCGCGGTGGTGTTCAAGGACGCGCCGCATTCGATTTTCGGGGCCGAGGCCGGCACCCACCGCAACATCCTGACTATCCGCCTGCAGCCCAACGAGGGAATGACCCTGGGCGTCACCATCAAGGAACCGGGACCGGGCGGGATGCGGCTGATGGACGTGCCGCTGGACATGACATTTGCCGATGCCTTCGGGCCCGATGCCGAAGAGCCGCCCGAAGCCTATGAGCGGCTGATCATGGATGTGATCCGGGGCAACCAGACCCTGTTCATGCGCGGGGACGAGGTGGAGGCAGCCTGGGCCTGGACCGATCCGATCATCGACGGGTGGGAGTCGCGGGGCGATGCACCCAAGATCTATGAGCCGGGCACGTCCGGACCCGAGGACGCGCAGATGCTGATGCACCGCGAGGGTCGGCGCTGGCGTGAAATCCGCGACTGAGGGGCTTTGCGCCGCCCCCGGGTCGGTTTACGCTGGCATGAAAAAGGGGGAAATGAGATGGACCTGAAGGAATATCCCGACCGAGAATTCATGATGATGCAACTGGCCGACCTGATCGCGGGCGAATTGAAGAACTGCCTGCTGGTGAACGATCACGCCTTGATTGCGGTGCCGGGCGGCAACACGCCGGGGCCGATGTTCGACACCCTCTGCGGCACCCGGCTGGAATGGGATCGGGTGCATGTGATCCTGACGGATGAACGGCGCGTGCCCGCCGACCATGAACGGTCGAACGAACGGCTCGTGCGCGAACGGCTGCTTGTCGACCGGGCGGCGGAGGCGCGGTTCAGCCGTCTGGTTCCCGATGACACCGGCGATGTGGCGGATTTGTCGGACCGGATCGCGCCGGAACTGCCGTTGTCGATCCTGATTCTCGGGATGGGGCCTGACATGCACACGGCGTCGCTGTTTCCCGGCTCGCCGCAACTGGACGATGCTCTGCATACCGATGCGGCGCTGATCGCCGTTGATGCGCCCGAGGGACTGGAGCCGCGCATCAGCCTGACAGGTTCCGTCCTGCGGGGTGCCATGTCGACGCATGTCATGATCACCGGCAGCGAAAAGCGCGCCGCGATTGAACGCGCCCGCCAACTGCCCCCGGAGCAGGCGCCCATCGCGCTGGTGCTGGGCGAGGCGACCGTTCACTGGGCCGAATGATGATCGACTGGAGCGCACTTACCGATGCCGCATCCCGTGTGTCCGACCGAGCCATCCTGTCATTGTTCGATGCCGCGCGTGCCGGGGATTTCTCTGTCGCGGCGGGCGATCTTCTGTTCGACTACGCCAAGACCAACATCGACGGCGACACCCGCGATCTGCTGGTCGGGATGTGCGATACGGCGGGGTTGGCCGAAAAACGCGATGCGATGTTCGGCGGCGCGGCGATCAACGATACCGAAGGGCGGGCGGTCCTGCACACGGCGCTGCGCAACCT
>JBGTLJ010000350.1:0-3267 GCA_041744175.1 Oceaniglobus sp.
GGTCAGCCGCGCCGCGAGGGCCTCGGCGATGTTGCGCGGGTTCAGGCGCGCCGGTTTGGCCAGCACCATCGCCGCGTTGGTCGCCATGTCGCCGTGGGCCGCATCGCGCGGCGGTTCGACCGCCACATGGAACAAGTCCAGACCGGCAGGCAGCACGCCCTCTGCCGCCATCGCACCAAGGGCATCGACGACAAGCACGCGGATATCGGCAAACAGGTTCATGTCTCGCTGTCCTTTGCGGTTGGGCGCGGTTTAGCACGCCGGGCGGAGAGTTCAATCAGACCGCACTCTGGAGCGGCGCGGTTGCGCGACCACGGACATCGCGGATGGCGGCGCCGCCACCTTGAGATCGCGTGGGCATCGCGAATGCCGGTTGCGATCCTGCATTCCGCGCAGCATATCTGCACCATGGTTCACGACCGCCCCCCGAGATGGTGACCTGGATCATCGCGCCCGCGCCCGTCGCCTATCCCGACGCTCTGGCCCGGATGGAGGAGATCGCGACAGGCATCCGCGCGGGCACCCATCCCGAAACGGTGTGGCTGCTGGAACACCCGCCGCTCTATACCGCCGGAACCAGCGCCAGGATCGCCGACCTGCTCGATCCCGACCGCTTTCCTGTCCATCAGGCACGGCGCGGCGGGCAGTACACCTATCACGGTCCGGGTCAGCGGGTCGCCTATGTGATGCTGGACGTGGCCGCTCGGGGCCGCGACGTGCGCCGGTTCGTCCACATGCTGGAACGCTGGGTGATCGGCGCGCTGGCAGAGTTCAACGTCACCGGAGAGGTCCGCGAGGGTCGGGTCGGCGTCTGGGTGCGGCGCCCCGAAAAGGCCGCACTGGCGGACGGGACGATGCGCGAGGACAAGATCGCCGCCATCGGCATCCGGGTGCGCCGGTGGGTGTCGTTCCACGGGCTGTCGGTCAACGTCGAACCGGACCTCGGCCATTTCGAAGGCATCGTGCCCTGCGGGATAACTGGCCACGGTGTCACCAGCCTGGTGGATCTGGGGCTGCCGGTGACGATGGCTGACGTGGATCTGGCGCTGCGGCGTGGCTTTGCGGCAACGTTCGCGTCCGATACGGACTGACACCTGACCCGCGGGTCAGGGACAGGAACCTGTTGTTAGGATTCGGGGGCCAGGGTCGGTCGGGAGCCCTTTGATCGGACCGCGCCGCAGCATGTATGCAAATTTCGTCTTTCTGGCCGCGCTCGCCGTCGGCATGACCGCCGCAGCGCTGATGTTTCTCTGACGCGCCCCGCCGCGGCGTGCCGGTCTCGAACGAACGTGCCGCATGCCCCGAACTAGGGCGGCATGGCACGCTGGTCTTTCTGCACCCTGCGACCGATGGAAACATTGCCCCCGCCCCCGGATTGCCGCTAGAAGAGGCAAAACTGCGGCCCGGAGCCCGGCCCGCGGCCAGATACGTACCGGCAACCAGGAGACACCACATGGCGGACGCAGCCGTTCACGGCCAGGCAGGTCACGATGAACGCGGGTTCTTTACCCGCTGGTTCATGTCCACGAACCACAAGGACATCGGCATCCTCTATCTCTTCGTTTCGGGGTTCGCCGGGTTCATCGCCGTGGCCTTCACCGTCTACATGCGGATGGAACTCATGGAGCCGGGCGTGCAATACATGTGCCTGGAAGGCGCGCGGATGTTCCCGGCCGCCGCGGGCGAATGCACACCCAACGGGCACCTCTGGAACGTGCTGATCACCGGCCACGGCATCCTGATGATGTTCTTCGTGGTGATCCCGGCGCTGTTCGGCGGTTTCGGAAACTATTTCATGCCGTTGCAGATCGGCGCGCCGGACATGGCGTTCCCGCGGATGAACAATCTGTCGTTCTGGCTCTATGTCGCGGGCACCGCGCTGGCGCTGGCGTCCGTGCTGTCGCCCGGCGGCAACGACCAGACAGGATCCGGCATCGGCTGGGTGCTCTATCCGCCGCTGTCGACGACCGAGGGAGGGTTTTCCACCGATCTGGCAATCTTTGCCGTGCACATGTCCGGCGCAAGCTCGATCCTCGGTGCGATCAACATGATCACCACCTTCCTCAACATGCGCGCGCCGGGGATGACCCTGTTCAAGGTGCCGCTGTTCTCCTGGTCGATCTTCGTCACCGCCTGGCTGATCCTGCTGGCGCTGCCGGTGCTGGCCGGCGCGATCACCATGCTGCTGACCGACCGCAACTTCGGCACCACGTTCTTTGATCCTGCCGGCGGCGGCGATCCGATCCTCTATCAGCACATCCTGTGGTTCTTCGGGCATCCGGAGGTCTATATCGTGGTCCTGCCCGGCTTCGGCATCATCAGCCATGTCATCGCCACCTTCTCGCGCAAGCCGATCTTCGGCTACCTGCCCATGGTCTGGGCGCTGATCGCGATCGGCGCGCTGGGCTTCGTGGTCTGGGCGCACCACATGTACACCGTTGGCATGTCCCTGACCCAGCAGAGCTATTTCATGCTGGCGACCATGGTCATCGCGGTGCCCACGGGGGTCAAGATCTTCAGCTGGATCGCGACCATGTGGGGCGGATCGGTGGAATTCAAGACGCCGATGCTGTGGGCGTTCGGGTTCCTGTTCCTGTTCACCCTCGGCGGCGTCACCGGGATCGTGCTGAGTCAGGCGGCCATCGACCGGGCCTATCACGACACCTACTATGTGGTCGCGCACTTCCACTACGTGATGAGCCTTGGCGCGGTGTTCGCGATCTTTGCCGGCATTTATTTCTACTTTCCCAAGATGTCCGGCAAGATGATTCCGGAGTGGGCGGGCAAGGTGCATTTCTGGACGTTCTTCATCGGAACCAACATCACGTTCTTCCCGCAGCACTTCCTTGGCCGTCAGGGGATGCCGCGCCGCTACATCGACTATCCCGATGCCTTCGCTTTGTGGAACTACGTGTCGTCCTGGGGCGCGTTCCTCTCGTTCGCGTCGTTCCTGTTCTTCATCGCCGTGCTGTTCTGGGTGCTGATCACCCAGCCGCGCACCGCGGGCGCGAACCCCTGGAACGAATATGCCGATACTCTGGAATGGACCCTGCCCAGCCC
This sequence comes from Oceaniglobus sp., assembly GCA_041744175.1. Taxonomy (GTDB): domain Bacteria; phylum Pseudomonadota; class Alphaproteobacteria; order Rhodobacterales; family Rhodobacteraceae; genus Oceaniglobus. The sequence goes on from JBGTLJ010000350.1 coordinate 3,061, forward strand.
GCCGCCCGAACACACGTTCGAGCAGATCCCCAAGCAGAGCGAGTGGGACAAGGCGCCGGGCCACCACTGACGCGGCCCGGTTCGCCCATCGCAAAACCATCGGGGCCCCGCATCTGTCGGGGCCCCGATGCTGTCGGTCTTGCGGGCGAGACGAAAGATCGCCGGGACGACGCCGCAGCCGGCACCGTGCAATGTCGATCGCGTGAC
>JBGTLJ010000351.1:0-5983 GCA_041744175.1 Oceaniglobus sp.
CTGGCGCAGCCCCAGATCCAGCCGCCGCGCCCGGATCCGGCTGCCGGTCAGCCCAGAACGCGGCATCGTCGACCCTGCGCGTCATGATCCATTTTTCTGCACCCCGCCGATAAGAACTTTGCAAGAATACCCGTCTTTCAGTCGAGAAGTTTACAGGATTTTCGTGTCACGTGAACCCCTTGTTGCGAAGTTTTCGCATTCGATCCATGATACCGTCAGTCCTGTAAAAGGATGGATCCGGGTCCAGCGTGGCCCGGGCCGTGTTACAGTAACGGGAGGATCACATGTCGAAATCGAACTTCACACGTCGCGGTCTGCTGCGCACCGGCGCGGCGACGGGCGCGGGCCTTGCGATGCCCACCATCTTCACCGGCGCGGTCTGGGCCGATGCCCACACCGGCTTTACCAACGCACCCCAGGGCGACACCGTCACGCTGGGATTCAACGTGCCCCAGACCGGTGCCTATGCCGATGAGGGCGCCGACGAACTGCGCGCCTTCCAGCTCGCCGTCGAACACCTCAACGGCGAGGGCGACGGCGGGATGATGCAGACGTTCTCGGAAAAGAACCTCGACGGCACCGGCATCCTGGGCAAGAAGGTGGAATTCGTCACCGGCGACACCCAGACCCAGTCCGATCCGGCGCGCGCCTCGGCCCGCTCGATGATCGAAAAGGACGGCGCCATCATGATCTCGGGCGGATCTTCCTCGGGCGTCGCCATTGCCGTGCAGGGCCTGTGCCAGGATGCGGGCATCATCTTCATGGCCGGGCTGACCCACTCCAACGACACCACCGGCAAGGACAAGCGGGCCAATGGCTTTCGCCATTTCTTCAACACCGAAATGTCGGGCCGCGCGCTCGCCCCGATCCTCGAGGCGAACTACGGCAAGGACCGCAAGGCCTATCACCTGACGGCGGACTATACCTGGGGCTGGAGCCAGGAAAAATCCATGCGCACCTACACCGAGGAACTGGGATGGGAAACCGTCAACTCCGTCCTTACCCCGGTGAACGCAGGCGATTTCTCGTCCTACATCACGCCGGTGGCGCAATCGGGCGCGGATGTGCTGGTGCTCAACCACTACGGCGGCGACATGGTCAATTCGCTGACCCAGGCGGTGCAGTTCGGCCTGAAGGACATGCAGGCGAACGGCAAGGATTTCGCCATCGTCGTGCCGCTCTATTCCGAGTTGATGGCCCGCGGTGCGGGCGCCAACATCAAGGGCATCTTCGGCTCGCAGAACTGGGACTGGAAGCTCGAGAACGAACAGGGCGACCGTTACAAGGGCACAAACGCCTTCGTTCAGTCCTTCGGGGAAAAGTTCGGCTTCCCGCCGTCGCAGGCGGCGCATACCTGCTATGTGCAGACCCTGCTCTATGCCGATGCCGTGACCCGCGGCGGATCGTTCAACCCCTGCGCGGTGGCCGAGGCGCTGGAAGGGTTCGAGTTCGACGGCATGGGCAACGGGCCGACGCTGTACCGCGCCGAGGACCATCAGTGCTTCAAGGATGTCGTCGTGGTGAAGGGCAAGGAAAACCCTGAAAACGAATTCGATCTGGTCGAGATCGTCGACATCACGCCGCGCGACACGGCGACCTATCCGGTCGATCACCCCGATTTCGCCGGCGGCAACCTTGGCACCTGCAATCCGGGCGCCTGATCCCCGGAACTGCACGGGGCCGCGCGTCTGACGGACGCGCGGCCCTTTTTCCCGCATCTGACCTGACATCCGGGGCACGTCGATGGAAGCCATCATCCTGCAAATCCTCAACGGGCTCGACAAGGGGTCGGCCTATGCGCTGATCGCGCTGGGCCTGACGCTGATTTTCGGCACGCTCGGTGTGGTCAATTTCGCCCATGGCGCGCTGTTCATGATCGGCGCGTTCTGCGCCGTGACCCTGAACAAGCTGTTCCAGCTGTCGCACATCGTCATCGACGAAACCAAGACCGACTTTCTCGGCAATCCCCGCAAGGTGGAAACGCCCTACATCTACGACTGGCTCGGCGAAAGCGCGGGGCGGGCGGTGATCGACTGGTCGGTGCCTCTGGCGATCATCGTCACGATTCCGGTGATGATCCTGATCGGCGTCATCATCGAACGCGGATTGATCAAGCATTTCTACAAGCGCCCCCATGCCGACCAGATCCTGGTCACCTTCGGCCTTGCCATCGTGCTTCAGGAAATCATCAAGGCGTTCTTCGGCGCCAACCCGATCCCGACCGCCGCACCCCAGGCATTCACCGGATCGTTCGATTTCGGCGTGCTGCTGGGGTTCGATCCGTTCACCGTGATCTATCCCTACTGGCGACTGATCTACTTTGCATTTTCAATGGTCATAATCGCCGGGGTGTTCGCGTTTCTGCAATTCACCACCTTCGGCATGGTGGTGCGGGCCGGCATGGCGGACCGCGAAACCGTCGGTCTGCTGGGCATCGACATCGACCGCCGGTTCACCATCATGTTCGGCATCGCCGCCGCTGTCGCGGGGCTGGCGGGGGTGATGTACACGCCCATCCTCAGTCCGAACTATCATATGGGAATGGATTTTCTGGTACTGTCCTTCGTCGTCGTTGTTGTGGGCGGCATGGGGTCGCTGCCGGGCGCCGTCGCGGCCGGATTCCTGCTGGGCATCCTGCAAAGCTTCGCGTCGATGAGCGCGATCATCGAACTGATCCCCGGGATCAACCAGGTGATCATCTACCTCGTCGCGATGATCATCCTGCTTGTGCGGCCCCGCGGGCTCATGGGCCGCAAGGGCGTGATGGAGGACTGATGCCATGCTGGGACTGACCGGAAAAGACACTGTCCTGTTTGCCATCGTCGTGCTGATGGTGCTGTTCGCCCCGTTTCTTCTGAACCCGTTTCCGACGAACGGCGCGATGGCACAGTTCAACGCGGGCTATCCCGACCTGATGCAGAGGTTCCTGATCTTCGGGCTGTTCGCCGTCGGCTTCAACATACTGTTCGGGCTGACCGGCTATCTGTCGTTCGGTCACGCCGCCTTCCTCGGGGCCGGATCCTACGCCGGGGTGTGGATGTTCAAGCTGCTCTCGATGAACGTGATTCCGGCGATCCTTGCCTCGGTGATCGTCGCGGGGCTGTTTTCCATCGTGATCGGCTACATCTCGCTGCGCCGTTCTGGGATCTACTTCTCGATCCTGACGCTGGCCTTCGCCCAGATGTCATACGCGCTGGCCTATTCCGTCCTGACACCGATCACCAACGGTGAAACCGGGCTGCAACTCTCGCTGAGCGATCCGCGCGTGCTGGATGCCGCAGCCGCCGCCGGATCGCGCCCGGTACCGAACTTCTTCGGCATCGAGATGCGCGACAGCGCCGAGCTTTACTTCGGCAACTGGGCGTTCACGCTGAACGCCGGCTATTATCTCTGCGCGGTGTTCATGATCCTTGGCTTCTACCTGTCGATCCGGATCTTCCGCTCGCCCTTCGGGATGATGCTGCGGGCGGTCAAGTCCAACCAGCACCGGATGAGCTATACCGGCCTCAATCCCCGCCCCTATACCCTTGCCGCCTTCGTGATTTCGGGCATGTTCGCCGGGCTCGCGGGCGGGCTGATGGTGGCCATGGATCCGCTTGCGGGCGCCGAACGGATGCAGTGGACCCGCTCGGGCGAGGTGGTGCTGATGACCATTCTCGGCGGCATGGGGACCCTGATCGGCCCGGTTCTGGGCGCGGGACTGATCAAGTATCTTGAAAACATCCTCTCGAAGATCAACGATTCGATCCTGCACCAGTGGTTCGCATTCGCACCCGACGGGCTTGAGGATGCCGTGGTCTGGCTGATCCACCCCTTCGTCGGCAAGGGCTGGAACCTGACGCTGGGGCTGATGTTCATGGCGGTGGTGATCTTCCTGCCCGGCGGACTGGTACAGGGCGGCCAGAAGATCGCAGGCCTGTTCCGGCGCAGCAAGAAACCGGACGAAGACAGCGCCGCTGCCAAGCAACCAGCCGAATAGGAACCACACACCATGGGCATTCTCGAAGTCAAGAACGTGGGCAAGCGGTTCGGCGGGCTCAAGGCGCTGGACAACGTCAACCTCAACGTGATGGAAAACACCGTCCACGCCATCATCGGGCCGAACGGCGCGGGCAAATCGACGCTGCTGAACGTGCTGATCGGCAAGCTGATCCCCGACACCGGCAGCGTGATGTTCGACGGCCAGTCGGTGCTGGGACGCAAGCCGCACGAAATCAACCAGATGGGCATATCCCGGGTGTTCCAGACGCCGGAGATCTTCGGCGATCTGACAGTGTTCGAAAACGTGATGATCCCGATCTTCGCCAAACGCGACGGGGCGTTCCGGATGCACGCCGTCGGGCGGGTCGCCCATGAGACCGACATCAATGAGGCAGCGGAAAAGATGCTGATGGATGTCAAGATGATCGACAAGCGCGGCGAACATGCCGCGTCGCTGTCACGCGGCGACAAGAGGCGGCTGGAAATGGCCATGTGCCTGAGCCAACAGCCCAAGCTGCTGCTGCTGGACGAACCCACTGCCGGAATGGCCCGCGCCGACACCAACAACACCATCGACCTGCTCAGGGAAATCAAGGCCAGCCGCGACATCACCATGTGCATCATCGAACACGACATGCACGTCGTGTTCTCGCTGGCCGAACGCATCACCGTTCTGGCCCAGGGCACGCCGCTGGTCGAGGACACGCCGGAAAGGATCAAGGGCCACCCGAAGGTGAAAGAGGCATATCTGGGCGAAGCGGCGCACTGACACTCCCTTACACCACCCGCCCGGCGACCCGGCCCGCCGCCGGGGCCGTTTCGGCGGCGCGCCGACATGCGCCCGGCAACATTCAGAGGATCACCGAGATGAACGCCCCCTTCGACAAGAACGCCGACGCCGACGCCGCGGCCACCGATACGCCGTTCCTGTCGGTCCGTGACATCCACGCCTATTACGGCGAAAGCTACATCGTGCAGGGCGTCAGCTTTGACATCCGCGAGGGCGAGATTCTGGCGCTGCTTGGGCGCAACGGGGCGGGTAAGACCTCCACACTGCGCACCATCGCCCGGATGGACTATCCGGATCTGAAAAAAGGCGAGATCTGGCTTGACCACCAGCCGCTGCACAAGATGAAAAGCCATCAGGCCGCTGGGGCCGGCATTGCCCTGGTCCCCGAGGACCGGCGCATCATCTCGGGCCTCACGGTCGAGGAGAACCTCAAGCTGGCGCAGATCGCGCCCCCCGTCGGTTGGTCGATCGACCGGGTGTACGACCTGTTCCCGCGCCTCGGCGAACGCCGCCGCCAGGATGGCATCACCCTGTCTGGCGGCGAACAGCAGATGCTGGCCATCGCCCGCGCGCTGTGCCGCGACATCAAGGTGTTGCTGCTGGATGAACCATACGAGGGTCTTGCCCCCGTCATCGTGCAGGAAATCGCCAAGACGCTTGCGATCATCCGCGATCAGGGCATCACCACGGTGATCGTCGAACAGAACGCCGTCGCCGCACTGAAACTCGCCGACCGCGCAGTGATCCTCGACACCGGATCGGTAGCGTACGATGGTGCGGCATCCGACGTGCTTGAAAATGAACAGTTGCGCGCTGAATACCTCGCGATCTGAACACCCGTCCGCCCTGCGAAACCATCATCCGCACCCGCCGACCACGGAACCGACAGAGACTGCAAGGACCGGAAAGACACCATGATCGACACACTTTACCCCCCCTCGGACGCCTTCGCGAAATCCGCCCATGCCGACCGCGCGACCTATGACGCGATGTACCGGGCCAGCGTCGAGGACCCGGACGCGTTCTGGGACGAACACGGGCGGCGCATCGACTGGATCACCCCCTATACCAAGGTCAACAGCACCAGCTTTGAACCCGGCCGCGTGTCGATCCGCTGGTATGAGGATGGCGGGCTGAACGTCGCCGCCAACTGCATCGACCGCCATATCAATGACCGGGGGGACCAGACGGCGATCATCTGGGAACCCGACA